>NZ_JBGOOV010000014.1:91157-116704 GCF_041439795.1 Shewanella sp. 5S214 | reverse complement strand
CGATGACCTATACCTTGGCAAGGTATCGCTCTACCAACTGAGCTAATGTCGCGTATTCAATCATTTTTATGCTTCATTACATCAAAAAGAAAGGTATCGTTTTTCAACCTATCTAACTGAGCTAACTATTCATAAATCGTGTTGGTTAACATCGCGCCCTAGGGTATGTTGTTGACTCATCACTTGTCTACGGGGTGGCATTCTACCGAATTAACCTCGTGTGTCAATTATTGATTTATGCATTTTTGACTGTTTGCACACTAAATAATCTTATTGAACTATTATTACGCTATTCTGCCGTTAAATCTTTCCAAGCTGCTGAAATGTAACTCATCATCGACCAGAACGTCAGCGCTGCTGCAATATAAAACAACCCATAAGCCACATCAGTTAACCAAGGTGTAGGCTTCCAAATTAATCCAATAATGGCGATCATTTGCGTGGCTGTTTTGTATTTACCGATCCAAGACACCGCAACAACACCGCGTTTACCTATTTCAGCCATCCATTCACGCAAGGCTGAAATAACAATTTCGCGGCCAATCATAAATAATGCAGCTAAGGTTAAATACACATTGTCATTTTGCTGAACCAACAACACTAATGCTGTCGACACCATCACTTTGTCAGCTACAGGATCTAAAAAAGCCCCAAATCGGGTTAATTGGCCGAGTTTACGAGCAGCGTAGCCGTCTAACCAATCGGTCAAAGCGGCCAGCCAAAAAATAAATGCCGAAACAAATGGTGCCCATGAATATGGTAAATAGAAAACCGCGATGAATACAGGTAACAAAGCAATACGGAATAATGTCAGTGCAATAGGTAAATTAAACGGCATAAAAAGACCAATTTGTCAGAAGCAGCGCCAATCTTGCCTTAATTTTAGCCCCCTCGCAATGCATCATGAATTGTTTGTGCCATTTCTAAGCTAATTCCGGGAACTTTTGTCAATTCTGCCACGCTAGCGCCCTTCACCTCTTGTATTCCGCCTAAATGTTGCAACAAAGCTTTACGTCTTTTAGGCCCGACTCCGGCGATAGATTCTAAGGTTGAGGTGTTACGCGTTTTCTGACGTTTATTACGATGTCCGGTAATCGCAAAGCGATGGGACTCATCACGAATATGCAACATTAAATGAAATGCTGGTGAATCACTCGCAATATCAAAACTTTGCTCACTGCCACCAACAATAAAGGTTTCAAGCCCTGCTTTACGGCCCTCACCTTTGGTCACACAAATAAGTAACGGTGGATGGTCGATATTGACACACTTCTCATCGACAATCGTTTGCGCCACTCTTAATTGACCAATACCACCGTCAATAAAGACTAAGTCAGGTATTTTGCCATTATTATCAATTTTGTCGAAGCGACGACTGATTGCTTGTTCCATCGCTGCATAATCATCTCCCCCCGTGATGCCAGTAATGTTGTAGCGGCGATAATCGGCTTTATGTGGCCCTTCACGATTAAACACCACACAGGAGGCAACAGTGCTTTCGCCCATAGTGTGGCTAATATCAAAACATTCCATTCGCTTAATCGGCTCATTAAGCTCAAGTGCCTCTTCAAGCAATTGGAATCGTTGCTCAACCGTGTTTTTATGCGACAACCTGGTGGCAACAGCATTACTCGCATTGGTCATCGCTAAGCGTAAGAAATTAGCTCTGTCGCCACGCACTTGGGTTTTTAACTCAAACTTTTTATCCAGTGCATGCTCTATCGATGCTTCCAACTCTTTTATACCATCAAAGTGATGGCTGAGAATGACTTCTTTAGGAATAGTGCGCTGGATATCCGCGTTTAAATAAAACTGACCTAAAAATGACGACAGCACTTCTTCGATTTCAGTTTCTGCTGGTACAGAAGGATAATAACTACGACTGCCAAAGATTTTACCGTCGCGAATGAACAATAGATGAAAACAGGCAATACCAGAGGCGTAATCGACACCAATGACATCCATATCACCTTTATGATTAGACACTTCTTGCTGCTCTGCTACGCGCCTTAATGCGGTAATTTGGTCACGATACTGAGCTGCTCGTTCGTATTCCATCTCAATTGCAGCGGTTTCCATTTTCGCCACCAGCTGAGATATCACTTGCTTGTCTTTGCCGCGTAAAAATAAACTGGCTAATTTGACCTGCTCACTGTATTCCTCATCACTGACAATCCCCACACAAGGCGCACTGCAACGATCCAGTTGATACTGTAAGCAAGGACGAGAACGCGATTTATAGTACAAGTCATCACACTGGCGGATAGGAAACAATTTTTGCATTAAGTGCAAACTTTCACGCACTGCGCCGCCATTGGGATAAGGACCAAAATAATGGCCTTTTTCACGCTTTGGACCGCGATGATATGCCAATCGAGGATGCTTATGGCCGCTCAATAAAATATACGGATAAGACTTATCATCACGCAGCAACACATTGTATTTAGGCATGTACTGTTTGATGTAATCGTTTTCAAGCAATAACGCATCGGTTTCGCTATGCGTAACGGTTACATCAATATGATCGATATGCGAGACCAATGCTTGGGTTTTTACATTGGCAATGTTAGCTCGAAAATAAGAAGTCAGGCGTTTTTTGAGATCTTTGGCCTTACCAACATAAATAACCTGCTGGCGCTTATCGTACATACGATAAACACCAGGTGCTGAGGTAACATTTTTTAAAAAAGATTTGGCGTTAAAACCACTGGACATGATTAAAGCTACTTAATGCGTTGCGAGGAATACACTATTCCTGACTAAAATGAACCTGTATCAAGCATTTTGTAACGGATAGCTAAACGGGTTAACTCAACGTCACCGCCGATCCCAAGCTTAGCGAATAACCGATAACGATAGCTATTGACGGTTTTCGGGCTTAAATTTAATTTTTCAGAAATGTCATTCACCTTCTCGCCATTAGTAATCATCATCATGATTTGTAATTCACGTTCAGACAAACTGCTAAATGGGTTCTCATCAGAGTGATTAAATTGGCTCAACGCCATTTGCTGAGCAATTTCAGGCGATAAATACCGCTGACCACGGGCCACTTGAGTAATAGCACGCAACACTTCAGGTGATGTTGACCCTTTGGTCAAATAACCAGAAGCTCCCGCCTGCATCACTTTGGTCGGAAATGGGTCTTCAGTCTGCACCGTTAACACGATAATTTTTGCATCAGGTTGATAACGTAAAATTTTACGGGTAGCTTCTAAGCCGCCCATACCTGGCATATTCATGTCCATTAAAATGACATCAGCTTCATTCTGTCGAGACCACTGTACTGCTGTTTCTCCATCTGGCGCTTCACCGATGACTTTAATACCGCGTTCATCTTCCAAAATACGACGGATCCCCGTTCTCACGAGTTCATGGTCGTCAACCAAATATACAGATATCACGTTAACCCACCTATTATTATGCGTAATTCATTTTTGAATTTTAGGGCCGTTTTTTTATATATAAAACATTTACCTGCGAAATGTTATTTCAATATTTCGCAGCTAAAAGTTACATTCATTTCATCTCACTTATCTGAATGAATTTAACATCTTTACATTTACTTACACAAGCAAAGTCACCATTGACCGCAAAAGATGCATATAAAACAAACAGCTTTGTTACCTAAGTATTACAATTTAACCTTTATAATCATTCACCTTGAAGCGTCGCAATAATCGTGCGCGCCGCAGCATGATCACGATGCTCGCATAAATATAACCCTTGCCAGAGACCTAGGTTCAATCGTCCGTTGGTAATTGGAATGGACTGACTAGAACCAATCAAGGTCGACTTGATATGAGCAGGCATATCATCTGCCCCTTCAAAAGTATGCTCAAAGTATGGCGCACCTTCTGGTACTAGCACATTAAAATGTCGCTCCATATCACCACGCACTGTCGGATCGGCATTTTCGTTAATGGCCAGTGATGCCGAAGTATGCTGAATAAACACATGCAATAAGCCAACCTTGATATCTCTTAGCTGTGGTAGCTTCGCAATCACTTCATCGGTGATTAAATGATATCCACGCCGGTGAGGCTTAAGTGTTATCTCTCGTTGAAACCACATCACATAAATCCTATATCCAGACAACACTCGTAAGCACTAAACACGTATACGACTAATTATTAACAATATATTTTGCCGCACTGTGGTCAATGATACATCAGAATGAGGTAACGTTTAACATAGTAATCCATCTAGTTTTTACTGAGCAGCTTAACAATAAATAGTACCATCAATAGTTGCGACTAAAATACAACTATTGCGTCACACTATAACGATTGGCAGTAATAATAAAAAGTTGTCTGACTATGGATCAACCCGCTCAACACCTTTATTGAGAACCCAGCGTTTTTGGAATATTGATTATCGTTTGTCATGCCAGCGATATCGCCATATGACCACGATATGCACCACTGGCCATTAAGCGATTAACGAGCAGCACACAGTTACCCGAATGTCTTAGCAACAAACAAAAAAGCCCCATGATTTAAATGGGGCTTAAGGTCATGTTAATTAACTACACAGATACAAGATTACTTTTTTGTGAACCATGATGACCATCACGCTTCCAATTGACATCAAGTAATTCGGAGCCCGACAAGCTAAATGCTTGACCGAATCCTTTCACGTATAAGCCATGGTGTGGGGTTAATTTAAATAAATTGAAATCGGTTAATCCAGCAAGATTATCAATCATCTCGCCAAAACGAACTGATAACACGCTAACTCCTTTACAGAACGTTGCGCTGTTGCGGTCTATGTTTTCTGCGGTCGCATCAAAGGTTAATCGTTTACGAGCAAACACACTTTTAGCTTCTGATTCATCTTCTATCAACATGACAGAAAGCCTCGAACAAGCCTTTAAGTTAGTGCCATGTCGTGCAAGCTCGCTGACCAAAATATAGAAACCGTCATCAGCCAAAGCAAAGGGGGCGTAACTTGCATTAGGGATGCCGTCAGCATCTTGAGTCGCTAATTGCAACGTGGTCCGTTGGGCTTTAAATGCTTCTATTTCAGGTATTAATTTTTCACGCAAACGCTGCTCTGTTTCTGTCGACATCAAGTGTCTCCTTTACGTACTATGTTGGTTAGATATGTTTGCCCACAACATCAATCTTTAGGCAGCACTGCTCACTCTAGCTTTTAGCGCGTTAAACCTAACCACTTGGTCGGTTAACAATCTCCTTTGCTTGTCGCGGCCAAGATACACTTTAAATATCATTTCACCTTCAGCGCCAAAGAAGTTAATCGAATGACTTTCGTTACCTCTAAATGGCTTACTAACCAATGCAATTGTACTAACGTGGTCTAACTTTAAATGACCATGCAACCCATCCCCCTTGGTGATGAGGTTGTAATAACCATGTGCATATTTACCCCGAGGAAATGGGCCTTTAAATTCGAACACACTGCCGGACACTGCAATGATGGTTGTCATCGGCCCCCATTCCGCTAGCGATGTTAATAACGAGTCCTTTTCAGGCAAAGGTAATAACGTGACTTGCTCTTGGGGTAGCGCAGAAACAACTTGCCACTCAGTAACCTTAAGATCCGTTGCGACTTGGCTTGGCATGGCGTCAGGGTTGTTCATTAAATAACGCTGAATATTGTCTATTGACTCAGTCATAGAATAACTCCAATTTTTCAATGAATTATTGCAACATAAACGGGCGACAACTCACTCTGGTCCACTGCTTTATTTATCAATTTACGATAGAGGGAATCGTTGAAAACTGGCGCCCATTAAAATGCATAACGTGCTGACAACTTGAAATTTCGGCCTTGTGAATACAAAGTTTGCCACGCCTGACGATATTCTTCATCGCCAATATTCTCAATCGCAAAGTCGACACGAACGCCTTCAAAAGTTCCCATAGCCGGTTCCCATGCAGCATAAACATCCCATAATTTGTATGAATCATATTGATTAAGATTATCTGCAGGTAATTGGTCCTGATCGGACACATAAGTAAAGCGAGTGCCTAACTTCATGTCACCATCCATAATAACCTGCGATAAATCGACCCCATACTTTTTAGCCGGAATACCAGACAGGTATTCATCTGTGGTGCCGTCTTTGCCTTCTGTTTGACCATAATTGAATAAAACACGGGTTTGTTGGTAACGATAACGAGTTGTCAATTCAAAACCAGTTAATTTAGCTTCATTAACATTATTCCAAGAGGTGGTTTGCTCTAAACCAGCAATACCATAAAGTGGGTTAGACACTGACTGTTCGATGAAGTCGTCCACATCGTTTCTAAATACACTCAAACTCAGCGCTAATTCATCATCACCGGCTAAATCAGTAAAGCGTAGATCAGCTTTAACCTCTTTGTTTTGAGCTTTTTCAGCCTGTAAGTCAGGGTTTATCTCGAAGGTATTGCATAACCCATTGGGCAAGAAACCAGGAATGGACGGAATACAGTAGTGTGAACCTGTCGAATACATTTCTTCAAGACTCGGGGCGCGGAACGCCTCATCATAGCGAGCACTTAACGTTAACCAAGGCATGGTTTTCCATACAAGACCAATTGATGGCGTAAAGGCGTTATCGTCTGAAGACAGATCTAAGGTATTACTGTCATTTTGATAAGTGTCGTAACGCACTGCGGCGTCTAAAGCTAGGGTATCGGTTAGTGCGATATCGGCTTTGGTAAACGCGCCCCAAACCGTGGTTTCACCATCAATATTATCAGGTCTTTCCCCTATCTGGCCGCGGTCATCACGCACTGTATTAATACTGTCTTTATAGCCATCAATACCGTACGTCAGCATGGTATTTGCAAACGTTGAACTGTTATTCAGACCAAAGCCTAACGTTTCAAATTGAGTACTGTCTATTTGGTTCTTGGTTATTCGATCTTCATCATAATCGGTATGATTCCAATATAATGTGGCATTAAGATTAAGCAATGCGTTATCAGCGGGATTTAGGTGATAATCAAGTGTGACATTGTTGTCTTTAGTATTACGTTGTACTAACGGAACCGAGCTGCCAACATTGGTCGACGGATTACTTGGAACCAGCTCGTCAGTGTCAGAAAAACGAGCTGAAAATTGTAAGCGTTGATCATCATCAGGCTCCCAACCCAACTTAGCTAAGCCACTGCTAGCCTCTGAAGCACTGTTTTGTAGCGCTTGGTCATTACCAATATTGATATTATTACTGTCATGATAACTACCACTTAATAGCCAATCGATTTGATCGGCTAAACCATAGACGGTGGCACTGGTTTTAATTTTATCGCCATTGGTTTCGAACCCTTGCTTAACATAGCCGCCAAAAGTATCGTCTTGTTCAAGAAAGTCTTGGGCTGACTTAGTGTTTTGCGCAACCACTCCACCAATAGCCCCACTGCCCCATAAACTACTTGCTGGACCTCGAACCACTTCAATCGAACTTAATAATTCAGGATCCATAAGGAAAGTACCACGATGACCTGAATTGGTATTTTGCCTCGCGCCATCAATGGTTTGTAAAACTCTTTGGCCACTTAACCCCCGAATTTCGACTCCTTGAGAAGACGCTCTCGGCCCATTAGTGACAGTCACGTTAGCTTCATTTTTTAACGCATCAGCTACAGATGCCGGCTGAGATTCTTGCATCTTTTCTTCGGTGACAACGGTGACACTGCGACTGGTATCAGAAGACTTCTCGCTAATGCGGGTAGCCGTTACCAGTACTTCATCAAACTCAGTAACTGCTTTTGTTGGTTGCGCATATGCCGCTGTGCTAAAAACCATTGCCATTGCAACAACTAGTGGCTTTTTGGTCATTGTAAAAACCCTCAAACTAAAGAACATGAGATCACCAACATCGCGCAATATAAAGGCGATGTATAAAGTGAGATTTAAGGTCATTGACTGACGATTTCCCGAACTTTACCTGATAACAAAAAATAGATCAAATGAAAATCATTATCATTTGCATTGGTGGTAATGTTGCAGTATCTTAATAACCAATATTCAGAAAATAACTTTTAAGTGACTGTTAATAATAAGTTTGTAAAGAATGTAAATATTTCATTCGTCATCATAGCGATAAAAAGTTATCTCTCTGATTGAATGAAATCTAGTCGAATTGGCAGTTTATAAGAATTGAGATAATGACCCCTAAACGATATTTTGCTTTTGGTTGTTTAACCCTTTTTCTTCAAGTTGGCGTACTTGCTGCGCAAAATAACCAGCAAACAATGCCGTTAATGTCGGGCATAGTCACGGGGTCGCCCCAGGCTGTAACCGTATCTCTAATGATGCAGACAAGTCGCCCGTCCATGTCGGCAACATCATTTGAGCAACAGCAGATAGATCCAGTAAAGCAAATTCAAGTAAAACCAACAGCGAGTGCCACAACGAACAAAATACCATTGATTGCTAACGCTAATGTCACCAAACCGGCGGTTATCAACACAAGCGATAGTCATCAAGCTGATAATAGAAAAAAGCGTAAACCCATCAACAATATTGCGCACAAGACCGAACACATCCAGCAAGATAATAATGCTGCAAATGGTGCGAGTACTCATTCAGAGGTTGTGGAATTTAGTTCAAATGAAGTCAAATCAGCGATGAGAAAACCACAAGCTGTAACAAGCTCACAAGGAAGTACTCGACACACAGTTGAACTGCCAAAGCCCACTTTTTCAGTACCGCCAAGCCAACCTTATTATCCTAAAAAAGCTCGCAAACGAGGATTAGAAGGTACAGCGACGGTAGAGGTTATGTTTAACCAAATGGGCGAACAACTTTCACTCACTCTAGTAGACAGTTCAGGGTTTAGTTTACTCGATGCCGCGGCATTGGATGCTGTCGGAAAGTGGCAGTTTGCCGCCCCTAGCTCCTCAGAGGCTTATGCCTACACCGTCAGAATACCAGTTAAATTTGCTCTTAATTAATAGGGCAACGCTCGTCTCTAGCTAATTAATTTTTGACTAATTTTTACCATTGAATAAGCAAAGGAACACCATGTCTCACCCTTTATATGTTCAACTTACGCAGCAGCTTGGCTACCTTGCTTGGCCGTTATTTATTTGTGCGTTTCTATGCCTATTAATCGTACTAGAACGCTTAGCGTTAGTGGTCAGTGAGCTGTTAAAACGCGATGCATGGTTAACCGATTTACGTCAACAAAGCTTAAGTGCGACACAGGTAAAAAGGCAACAGCTGATAATCTCACTCAGTCAAGGCAAGAGCATGCTTGCGCGAGGAACCGCATTGCTGCTCACACATGCAGAACAACATAAAACAATGCGTGAAGAAATTATAAACCTTTGGCTTTTAAAACAAAAAGATAAGCTGCAATCAGGTTTGCGCGTATTGCAAATAATCGGAATTATCACCCCATTATTAGGATTACTCGGTACCGTTCTGGGGTTAATTGAAATGTTTGACCAGCTGGGTTTGTCAGATGGTCCAGTAACCCCGTCGCAGTTAGCAACAGGGTTAGGACTCGCCATGAACACCACTGCAGCAGGATTAATTATTGCGGTGCCAGCTATCACGATGGCCCACCTGTTAACACTATGGGCCGACCAACGTTGCAATAAAATGGCTCATGCATTAAACCAACTCAATTTATGGTTAGATGGCTTGGACCAGGCGTTAAACATTGGTGGCGATGCTCCAGCAACTTTGTCACAAACAAGCACTTCAGCAACACAAGGAAATCGTGCCCGTTCCTCTTGTAAAGTCGAGGTGAACGAATGATCCACATGACGAGTACCTCTGACTCTTCGTCGTCAAATATGTCCAGCTCTCAGCTTGGGTTAGGCTTAGATTTAACGCCGCTTATCGACATTATTTTTATTGTGTTAGTGTTTTTATTGCTCACAGCTAACACACAACTCCTCACGCTACCCGTTGATGTACCGTCACAAGCAGGTTCCTCTTTAAACGGATTATCTCAACAACAGCACATCGCTATTAATATTTTAACAACAACACCTTATTGGGCAATCGATGGACAAACATTTACACAGTTTGACGCTTTCGAAACTGCATTTATTCACACTATGAGCAGCAAGCCTGAAAGCATTGTGGTGATCGCCGCAGACAAAAATGCGCCGATACAACCCTTGATGACAGTACTCGCGTTACTTCAGCGCCAGCAAATCAGCCAAACCCAAATTGTCATGGAGCCTTAAATCAATACGACTGACATTCTCCATTCACTACAAATTATTAAGAATCACATTTATTCGGAGTTATCTCATGCCCAAACTAAAACATAAGTTATCAATAACCAGTTTGTTCACCACCACTTTGGCTGTCAGTCTGCTGTTATCAAGCTTATTCACCAGCCATTTAGTCTCTGCCAATAATCGTGTCGTCAGTGCCGGTGCAGGAATCACTGAACTGGTGCTTGCTTTAGATGCTGGGGACGAGTTAGTAGGGGTAGACTCTACCAGTCAACTACCTAACACCATGGCATCGGTAGCCGTATTGGGTTATCACAGAATGCTTTCTGCTGAAGGAATACTGGCTCTCTCTCCCACTCTAGTATTGGGCTCCGATGCTATGGGGCCGCAAACAACCTTAACGATATTATCAAGTGCAAATGTTGCCGTCACAACACTGCCAAGTGCAGAAACTAAAACACAGTTATTGGCTAACATTGAACAAATGGGACAACTCCTTAACCGCAACAACCAAGCAATAAAACTTGCGGCCCAAATTGAACAATCATTTGCACGTCTTGAAGCCAAGCAACAGCAAGTAACAGCAATGGGCAAAGTACCAAAAGTGTTATTTCTACTGCTACAGCAAGATAGACCGGCTCGCGTTGGAGGAAGCAATACCGCAGCAGATATCATCATTAAGCTTGCTGGTGGCCAAAATATTGCGGGGTTTGATGGCTACAAAAGTGTGTCTCAAGAAGGTATTTTAGCCATGCAACCAGACATGATTTTAATTTCCAATCGCAGTAATGAACAAACACAAACGGCGGCCAAGACATTAATGACAAAAATGCCCTTATTGCATCACACACCAGCAGGTGAATATAACCACATCAAAAGTTTACCTCCACAGGCCTTGCTCGGGGGCCTAGGGCTAAGTGCTATTGAAGCTGCAGAACTGCTTGCCAGTGATTTCATTAGCCTAAAAAAACACTAGCTCATTAACTATTTTTACACGGTTTTATTATCTCTTATCGTCAGGAAGTATTATGGAAAATCAGCGTTGGCTTTGGCCCTGTATAATCACAGCACTAGTGATTACAAGCCTGTTGTCTGTCAGCATAGGACCATTACCTATAAACCCGTCCACCAGCTTCAGTGCCATGATGAATTGGGCTACGCAGCAACCATTGTCTGTTGTTGCACCGCATGAACAACTGGTTATCAATAATGTCAGATTACCCAGAACACTTTTAGCACTGGCTGTAGGCGCTACACTGGCTCAGTGCGGCGCCGTAATGCAGGGATTATTTCGAAACCCGCTAGCGGATCCGGGTATTATTGGGGTGTCATCTGGGGCAGCTTTAGGCGCGGCATTATGCATAGTGTTATTCCCACAAGGCGGCGAATACTTGGTGGCTTTTAGCGCTTTTAGTGCAGGTTTATTTACCACTCTAATGGTGTATAGGTTGGCATCAAGTGTCAGTGGTACTTCTGTTGTATTGCTATTATTGTCTGGTGTAGCTGTTGCCGCGTTGGCTGGGGCCGGAATTGGCTTACTCACATACATGGCCAGCGACATGGCGTTAAGGGATTTAACCTTATGGCAAATGGGCTCTATTGCTGGAGCACAATGGCACTATGTCATTCTTAGTTTAGTCGCACTAGCATTGCTCAGCTGGCAGTTTACTCAAAGTGCCAATGCCCTAAACGCCTTATTATTGGGTGAAGCCGAAGCACGTCATCTTGGGGTAAATGTCGATAAACTTAAACGAAAGCTGATAGTACTGTGTGCTGTTGGGGTGGGCATTGCAGTGGCAGCGACTGGAATTATCGGTTTTATCGGCTTAGTTGTGCCACATTTAGTGCGCATGCTGATAGGCCCAGATCACAAGTTATTGTTGCCTCTGAGTGCAATGTTAGGCGCTGCCATTCTGGTACTTGCTGATATTGGTGCACGTTCCATTGTGGCACCGTCTGAGTTACCTGTCGGTTTAGTTACAGCATTATTAGGTGCACCATTCTTTATTATTCTATTAATCAATCAACGCAATAAGTTGGTGTAACATGCTCAGTTATTTTGCCAAAAAAACGCCCCAGAACACTGAACATCAACCTGTTTTCACACCGATAAACTCAGCCATTATTGAGCTCAATAACGTATCGGTACATATAGGTAGAAAGTCAGTACTGAATAACATAAACCTACAAATAAAATCCGGCCAAGTGACTGCACTACTTGGCCCTAATGGCGCAGGAAAATCAAGCCTACTCAAATGCCTATCACAAGAGGCTGCACTAACGAGTGGAGATATAAAGGTTTGGGGCAACACCTTGCCATTATGGGATAGGTCATGTTTAGCTAAGTCGCTCGCCGTATTACCTCAGCACGCCTCACTTACCTTCCCTTTTAAAGTACATGAAGTCGTTAAAATGGGGCTGTACCCACTAACAATTAGTCAGCAACAAGGTAATGATTTAGTGGATTATCAATTAGAGCAGGTCGCGTTATCGCCACTGAAATACCGCAGTTACCCCACTTTATCGGGTGGTGAAAAACAGCGAGTTCAATTAGCTCGAGTGCTAACCCAGTTGGCCCAAGCAGAACAGTCACCTATATTACTGTTAGACGAACCAACCTCAGCATTAGATTTAGCCCAACAACATAGAGTGTTATCGCTCGCAAGAGAATTAGCCCATCAACATAACTACGCTGTCATTGTGGTGCTACACGATTTAAACCAAGCATCCCGTTACGCCGACAGACTCGTCATTCTAGACAATGGGAGTGTTGTCAGTGACGGAACACCAATTGAGGCGCTAACAGCAGAAATTATCAACAAAGTATGGCATTACAACCCAGTGGTGGTTATGGAGCCAGGTAATCCGGCGCCATTACTGTTTTAATCACTCAACTTTGGATCATCTCGCAAACAAACAATAAAGCCCTTACATCAACATTGATGTAAGGGCTTTAAAAAAATTTGATTGCTGCACGACTGCGAATACACTTCCCAATCAATACCATGCTTACTGCATTGCTGAATATGATTATGAATATGAGTACGAGTACGTTACTCAATGAACCGAGTCTAGCTAATCAACTCGACATTTGTATTATGCTTTATATCGGGCTAACCCTATGCTCTGAGGAATCATCAATTTACATTTAGACTCCATCAAATCACTAGCCAGTACGACCTGTAAACCTACGATTGGGGCTGTTGTGATTTCAATATACAAAGCCAAACACTCGCGATTAAAAAAGCAATGCAAATAAGGGCGCGGTAATGACCATGGCAATACCGGTAAAAATCATGGTTAAACTGGCGATAACACCTTCTTCCCGGCCAATTTGATTCGCTTTAGCCGCTCCAGCGCCATGTGCTGATGCACCTAAAGAAATCCCTCTGGCTAAGCTGCTTTTTATGTTCGCAGCTTTAAAAAGGGGATCGCAAATCAGCATGCCCATAATACCTGTCACCAAAACTAACATTGCGGTTAATTCCGGTATGCCACCAAATGCGCTCGTGGCCTCTATCGCAAACGGAGTTGAAACCGATCTAACAATCAAGCTTTTAGACAGCTCTGACGGCATATGGGTAAATTGAATAATCAACCATGATGATCCCACGCCCAAACATAACCCCACTATCACCCCGATACTGATGGTTAATGGGTAACGCTTAATCAATGCGCGCTCCCGATAAATGGGCACCGCAAACGCGATAGTCGCAGGAGCCAATAACGCGGGTAGCCAATGGGTAAATTGAAAGTAGTCAGCCAGTGGGATTTGAAATATTACTACGGTCAGCAAAATAATCGTCGGTGCCATTATGATCGGAGCAAACCAAACACGTTGCCGGCGTAGATAAAGTCGCTTACTAAAGTAATAGCCTGCCAATGTGAGTAACAAACACAAAAAGCCTAATAATGAACCATTCATGCTACTGCCTATTGTATTCAAAATTGAGCGGAGTTTCTTTAAGGTGTAAGCGCTGTGATGTAATGCTGTTTAACCTTTGTTTACGTTCAAACTTAAATAACTTATCAACGATAAATGCCGTGCCTAATAACACGCTAGTGCTGGCCAGTAACATGCATACAATCAGCTCAGCACCATAGCTTTCGAGTATTAATTGATATTTGGTAATCGCCACAACTGGCGGAATAAAAAATAGCAATAAATCACCAATCAACCATGCTGAACCTTGGTTAACGATTTTTTCGGGTACCCAGTGGCATGACAATAAGACTAATAGAATGCCCAAGCCTATAACGCTACCAGGAATAATTGAATCAACAGATTGAGCAGCCCACTGGCATAACCAAGCAAATAGGCACAGACCACTCACTTGAATGAATAAGGTTGTTTGGCACTTTAAAAAGGCGCTATGGGTATTTAATGAAGATAACATTTGATTTCACACTGGGTGTTTTTAGTTGATATGAGCAGTTTACTCTTGCTTAATTCATAAAAAAAATGAATATTAATGATTGATTGAATTACTTTTGGTTATGAATATGGATCTTAAAGCACTGCACTATTTCACTGAGGTTGTTAACGCCGGTGGTTTCGCTAAAGCGTGTCATGCTGCATTTGTTACTCAACCCGCTCTCTCAAAGGCAATACGCTTGCTTGAAGAAGAACTTGATATGGTATTACTAGAGCGCGGAAAACGCGGCTCTCAGATCCGCTTAACTGAAGCGGGGCAAGTTGTTTATCGCCATGCGTCTACTTTGTTAGAAGGTCGCCAACTGATGATAACCGAGCTGGATCATTTGCGTAATTTAAGTGGCGGTCAACTTAAATTAGGCTTAGCTCCCTTAGGCAGCGCCGAATTATTTGCTCCAGTAATAGCGAAATTTAGGCAGCTACATCCTAACGTTGAATTGCAGTTACTGGTGCGCGGCGGGATTGAACAAACAGTGGCCTTACATAAAGATGAAATTGAACTTGCAACAGGCATCATTGATTTTGACGATGAATTTGATGGTATTCGCGTACGTAATGATTCAATGGTGGTCGTATTGCCTTCGGCCCATGTGCTCGCGAGTAAATCAATACTCCAACTCAGTGAGCTTAATCTATTGGCTCAAGTGATGTTTGAACCCGAATATGCCCTATATGAGCTGGTACTTGAGGCGTGTGCAAAGGCGGGATTTAAGCCAACAAATATCACTCGAGTCAGTCATGCTGATTTTGGTATTGCCCTAGTAGCCGCTGGCACAGGAGTCATGATATTGCCAAAAATTATTGCCGAACGATACCGAGTTGGCGCGGTTGTCAATATTCCTTTAGCAAGTGAAGACTTACGCTGGGAATTATCATTGTTTTGGCGTAAGCAAAAACATTTGTCTTTTGCCGCGCAAGCAATGATAGCGCTGATTAAGCAGCACTTGAGTCAATTAGAGAGTGAAACGTAAATATAGTACGTTCTACACTCGAGATAAGAGATGCGATAAGTGAGGAAAAACGGCAGGCACCACACTAAAAAAACGCCTATTGGCTATTAATAGGCGCTTGAGGACGTAGACACTGATTTAACCGTTATAGGTAAAAAACACCATTATTAATGGCTTGAACCTCAGGTTTAATCGGCAAAAGTCTCGTTCAATACATTGGCGATACCCGCAGTATTGGCACTAAAAATTAAATGCACCAAATTCGGATTTAATACCAATATGGCTTCAATTCCCTGAGCCTGCAAAGCCGTCTTATCTAATTGACTTGCATCTTTCACTTCAAGGCGTAAACGATTGTCCGCAATAGCACGACATGAACTGACTTCACCTAAAAGTGGTTGAATGGCAAGCGCTTGCTGGCGATCACTCGACGTAATGTTAACGGCATCCGTTTCTGTGCTTGCCACGGGACCAGCAACAACATAACCACCAGAAGCGAGCATTTCATCAATTTCAGTGCGTGACACTTCGGCGATAGTTCCCACAATAGCTTGTACGGCATTGCCTGAAATCAACACACCACTAGCGCCGAGTTGCTTCAATCTCGCCTGATCCACTTTACTGGTATCAACCACATCCATACGTAAACGGGTGATACAAGAATCAACATTGGTTAAATTCTCAGGGCCACCAAAGGCTTCAATAAAGTTACGCGCTCTTTCCGTTCCTTGTGTTGATACAACCTCTAATTCAATATCCATGCGTCCAGGCGTTTTCAAGTCGAACTTTAAGATTAAGAATCTAAATACCATGTAATACAGCACGGCATAAATGAGGCCTAAAACAACTAATAACCAGATTTTTTGCGAATGACCAGAAAGAACAAGGAAATCGATTAAGCCATGCGAAAACGAGGTTCCATGAACCACACCCAACATATTCACTAAAACATAAGCAAAACCAGCCATTAATGCATGCACAACATACAGTAACGGTGCCGCAAATAAGAAAGCAAACTCAATAGGTTCAGTGATCCCGGTTAAGAATGCAGTTAACGCCGCCGAAATCATGATACTGCCGACCATCACTCTATTTTCTGGGCGCGCAGTATGCCAAATCGCCATTGCAGCAGCTGGTAAACCAAACATTTTAAATAAGTAACCGCCGGCTAATTGACCAAAACCATTACCCGCAGCTCGGCTAGCATCGTCTGCTTGCAAATAACATGTCAGTACGCCTGTTGCCGGTTTCCCTAAACTGTCAACACAATTACCCGCTTCGAAGAAGAAAGGCACGTTCCATACATGGTGCAAACCAGCTGGAATTAACGAGCGTTCTACCACACCGTAAATACCAAAGGCTAATGTTGGGTTTTGATATGCCGCCCAATGAGAAAATGCAGCAATAGCATTGCCTATCGGAGGCCAAATAAACGATAAGATAACGCCAGCAAAAATCGCTCCAAAACCGGTAATAATAGGTACACTTCGTTTACCAGAGAAGAAGCCCAGATAAGAAGGCAATTGAATTTTAAAGAAGCGGTTAAATGTCGAAGCCGCAATTGCACCTGCAATCATACCGCCAAACACCCCGACATCTGTGCCTGGTTCAAGTACACCAATGGTTCTAACCATAATGGCGTATCCAACCAATGCCGCCATAGCTGCCACACCATCATTTTTAGCAAAGCCTAACGCAATACCTATGGCGAAAAGTAATCCCATGTTGCCAAAGATAGCTTCCCCGGCTTGGACCATTAACACATTGACGATATCGGGTAATACGCTAAAACCTGCGCTCCCAACACCTAACAGAATACCCGCGACAGGTAATACAGAAACCGGCAACATAACCGATTTACCCACTTTTTGTAATACCGAAAATGCGCCACTCATCATGGCCTTCTTCGGCTTAGCTGTTTTTATTGTTTTAGATGTCATAATACAACCTTAGAAATTTCAATAGATAACCAAGTGATCAACGCTTTTTAGATCTCGCCTTTAACAGCTATTAGCGTATTAGGATCTCGCATTAATGCTCGAACGTCTTTGGCATCTGCGCAGCTCATCGCTTTAGCAGCGATAAGCTGACAAGCTTGCTGATTTAGATGACGTACTTGATGTTTCACTTCAGGGATCGAAGGCACACTCACGGACAATTCATCAATGCCTAAACCAACCAATATCGGCACTGCATCTTTTTCGCCAGCCAAGCCACCACAAATACCAGCCCACTTACCTTTGGCGTGCGCGGCTTTAACGGTCATATCGATAAGGCGTAATACTGCTGGGTGTAAGCCATCAGCAATGGCAGCCAACTTAGGGTGACCACGATCAATCGCTAAAGTATATTGAGTTAAATCGTTGGTACCGATAGAGAAAAAGTCAACATGCTCAGCTAATACATCTGCCATTACAGCAGCTGATGGCACTTCAATCATGATACCAATCTGAATACCACTGATATCAATCGCCAATTTTTCGGCTTCTTCTTTTACCACTTGTTTGGCTAACTTAAGCTCGAACAAAGACGCCACCATAGGGAACATAATACGTAAGTTACCCGCATCGGCCGCTTTCAATAAGGCTCGTACTTGTTGGCGTAAGACTGCCGGTTTATCTAAACCAACCCGGATCCCTCGCTCTCCAAGGAATGGGTTATCCTCTTTAGGCAAAGGTAAATACGCTAAGGGCTTATCACCGCCGACATCTAACGTGCGCACCACCAGTGGTCGCTGGCCTAAGGTCTGCAGTACCGCACGATAGACTTGCTCCTGTTCATCTTCTGAAGGAGCAACAGATTGATCTTGATATAGAAACTCTGAGCGTAATAAGCCAACGGCTTCACCACCCATGTCGACTAATTTCTGGGCATCGCTGACTTTGGCAATATTACCGGCGATTTCAAACCGTACTCCATCCAAGGTCACGGCTGTTTCATCTTTTTGCGCAAAAGCTAAGGCTTTTTGTTCTTCCGCAGCATCTTTAATGACGTTCAATTCAGTCATTTCAGCTTCGGTTGGCGACAATAATAGGTAGCCTTTAGCGGTGTCGAGTAATACCTCGGTACCGTGCAAGGACATGATCTTAGCTTCAACGCCAGCCATAGCAGCAATGCCCATTGCTCTTGCCAAAATAGCACTGTGGCTCGATGCCCCACCTAATGTGGTGCAGATGCCTTTAACAAATGCAGGATTGAGTTTTGCGGTATCAGAAGGGGTTAAATCTTTAGCGACTAGAATAGTATTTTCAGGGAGATCAGTAGGAATCGTGTCTTGAGATAATCCCGCCATAATCCGTGAGACACGGTTGCCGACGTCCATAAGATCCGTTGCACGTCCAGCCAACAAGGGATTATCCATCCCAGCAAGTTTATCGGCTTGGCGGCAGATGCTCTTACTCCAAGCATACGGGGCTGACTTGCCTTGTTGTAACTCAATAATACAATCGTCGTACAAATCTGGATCTGACATTAGCTCTTGATGAGCGACAAAAATATCGGCTTTTTGCCCCATATTTTTGCGCTGTAATTCTTCAACTAACTCAGCTAAAGTGGCATCGGCTATTTTCATCGCATCGTCAAGAATGTTTTGCTCAACCTGTGCATCATCAGCAAAAGTGTCAAATTTAGGCACCTCAGCGTTAATCACATATAAACGCCCTCGC
Organism: Shewanella sp. 5S214; assembly: GCF_041439795.1. Classification (NCBI taxonomy): domain Bacteria; kingdom Pseudomonadati; phylum Pseudomonadota; class Gammaproteobacteria; order Alteromonadales; family Shewanellaceae; genus Shewanella; species Shewanella sp. 5S214. Next base: position 97,503 of record NZ_JBGOOV010000014.1, on the reverse strand, counting down.
ACTTGACCTGGAGATGCTTCTACCCCAATTAACTGACGGGGATCTTGGCTTGTTTGCAGTAGCAGTGACGGCTCGGAAAAAGGGTCAAAATCACTTTTAACCTTGTTAGTCACCTGTGATGCATCTGCGCCCTCTTCACCTAAACCTGAGCTTATCGCCTCAGCTAATGCCGCGATTGCCGCTTGTTGATCTTTGCCTTTAGCGAGAATAACAATCTGCTCCCCAAAAGCGATGTCTAACCCCATCAGACCAACCACACTGCGGGCATTGACTTGCTTGCCAGCTTTTTCAATCATCACGTCACATTCAAATGACTTAATCGCGGTAACGATGGCTGCAGCGGGACGAGCGTGAATACCGGTTGGATTAATGACAACGATAGGGTCTGAGCTTATCATGTCATCTGACTTTGTTACCGCTTCACCTGCCGCAGCTAACTCAGCACTAAACAACAAATCTCCGGCGTTAACACATTTTTCCATGGTCGGAGTTAAGTTAATAATTCTTGTCATATCGGTAAGCAGTATCACTGTACGCAAACTTTTGACGCTACAACCTACTTTATCTAAATCTAACTCAATGAGTGGCGTTTTGGCTTTGACAACATCCCCCACCTTAACCAAAGCCTTAAAACCTTCGCCTTTCAATTTAACGGTGTCGACACCTATATGAACCAGAATCTCAATGCCTGTGGCAGTTAATAAGGTCACGGCATGCTTTGAAGGGTGTATTTGACTAATAGTGGCATCACATGGCGCGTGAAGTATGTTTTCAATGGGATCTATCGCTAGACCATCGCCGACCATCTTTTGTGAAAATGCGGCATCAGGAACCTGACTCAGTGGACAGCAAACTCCTGTGAAAGGGGCGAGCAACTGAATAGTGGTTGAAGTTTTTTTGTTCATTGGAACTCCGAATTAAACACTTAACTGCATAATATTAGTGTATTTTTTATTTATTGCAGTGGAATAGGCAAAGTAAAAAAGCGGCTGCTTACATTTTTACTCACTATTCCAATATCAATCAGACTATTAGTACAATTTAATGTACTTATTAAGGAGACCAACGATTACCACTCCTTAATTTGTAGGAATAACTACACTATTTGGTTGAAACCTCGAATAGTCGAGGTGACTACGTGAGTGATCAGACATCAATTTAACAAAGCTAAGATGTGATGTCACAATCAGATCTCCAAGATATGATGTCGGTAACAAAATTACCTAATTGTTACCAACATCCTAAATAGTTCAAACCATCGATAAAGGTTAAAAACCATCCTTTTATGTGGATTTCACTCACTCATTTTTCATAAAATCGAAAAACTTAATATAACGGCAATCTCTTTATTAGCACTCAATTAAGTGACTCTGACAATAACTTGCCATTTAACCTTACTTAAAATGCGATATCACCTTTAAGTGTCACCACCCAAGTATCGTCATTCTCACTGATAGCACCTGGATTAATGATGTATTGAATTTCAGGACGAATAGCAGCATATTTAGTTACTTGAAATTTATAATAGCTTGCAACTACCGTCTCAGTGTCTTTGACAGGCATATTAAGTACATGATTATTATTGTAAAGATGCGCACTATCGGCAAAACTATCGTTTACATGTAAATAGGTTGCGGCTAAGCCCCATTTATCATTTGCACGTGTTGCAAATGGACCTTGATAATTAACACCTAATGCCAAAGAGTGATCAACAGTAGTGATATCTTGGTCGTTTAACGTCCCCATAAAGAACACACTAAGACCACGATCAGAATCACCACCAACAGAAGTCACTTGTTGCTCAGCAACAAAATAAGCCCCATCTTTACTGTCATGTTGGCGTGCTTTACCGCCATCAATAATCAAGGGGTTACCCTCTTCATTGTAGTAAAGGTCTTCACCGCCAACGGTATCATGCCAATAACCGAGTTTATAAGTACCCGGTAAGCCATTGATCTTCGGCATCCAAGCAAGTTCAACAGGAATCGTCATCCCCAAAGTGCCGTGAGGACTGCCTAAATTAAGATTTTGGCTATTTTTAAGCCAGCTTGGGTTCATCTGGTAAATACCAGTTTTGACATACCACTCTGGCGCTAGCTGATATTTGATAACACCTGCCCATTGACTGATAGGCCAGTTGTATATAGTTGAATTAAAGTTACCAACTTGCGAACCACAGAATCCAAGATAGGCAAATTCACACTGAAAATCGCCAAACTCAGCGCCCACATTCATTCGGCCTAATTTGATATTGAGGTCACCGCTAAGCAAATTTTGCTCATAGTAGAATTCTGAAATACGGGTAACTCGGCCACGACCAAACACTTCTATTGACTGCATTAATTGGCCAATTTCGGCTTTATCATTAATGTTTTGGCTCTGCCCACCTCGATTAGTTAACGCAACGTGGAAGTTGGCACCGGACAGTTCAAGAAATTTTTCGAGGTCGAAATTAGCACCAAGGACAGTTTGGTCGGCATAGCTAGTCGCATGACGTTGTCCACCGTTTAGGTTGCCACCTGTTTCAAAGGTATAACCTAAGCTAACGTCAACACCAGCATTATGCATCTGGCTGCGAATACCACCAATATCACCAAACAGGTAGTTATCAGCAGAGAAATTATCGGCTTGCACTGGACTACTGCAAATAAGTAACAGCACTGAGGCTGTCGTAAGAGTGTTGATACTTTTCATTGAATACTTCTTATAGTCAATTGGAAAAGGCAATGCATCGTTATAAGATAAATGCACTATGGAATGTTACTTAAAAGATTTTTTGTATCAAAAATAGTAATTACAGAACAATAATACAGTAATAAATTTACACACTAATGCGGAAAATGTTGATTTTGAGCGTTTGGTCTCAAGTTGATAAATGTCATTATGATTGCTGAACACCTTGTATTTAGTTGGCTTTTAGATTGCATAGTGATTAAGAGAAGCAGGCTCAACACTCACTGTAGAAAGGGCTATAGACAACCGTCAGCACTTTTAAGTATCAATACTTAGTTAGATTTACATTCAATAAGCACACCGACTTAGCGTTGAAATAGATGTATATTTCAAACTGAGCTCCATCAGCCTGTTTAGTATTCGTGCTGACCTAACGCCATTGACGACTAAGTGGGTGAGCAATCTCGATAGCGGATCCTTGGTACTTGTGGATTCAAAGTCACGCTTTAGCTGAATATGTCATATTGCGGTACAGCCCAAACTAGAATTGATATCGTCAATATCGATAAGAGTTACTCATGTCTGAGTCTGATAACCGTTCCCTGGTTGAGATGTTAATATTTAATGTTTTAGAGGCAAGAGTATTTTTTCATTGCCATAAACTGAAGTGCGATGTTCAGTTCTTGATATAAACCCACTGCTATGGTTTCTTTTTCAACACATAATTAGCAGCAAGCTGACTAGTAATTCTATTGCCTTGAGTGTCCAATCTGATCAACTGATTTTCACCAACCAGATATTGTGTGCCATCTGGCAAGATGATTTTTTGGCCCTGCTCGCCCCATGTCACTTTGCCAGTCAGTTTGAAAATTTTCTCGTCTTTGCCCAAATAAACAGTTTCCTCAACAAAGCTATTATCAGCTTTAAGTGTCATTAGGGTTTGTATACCTTCACAACTTGCGCAAGGTAACACACCTTCATAGCTACCTGCCCAATCGAGCGAATGTTGACTGCTGTCACCCACAGGCACAGGATTGGCAACATCTGTTTGAACTTGGCTCGTACTAGCTGCAATGTCTTCTTTCGGGGCTTCAGAGCAAGCCGCGGTGAGTAAAACCAAAACGGCGATACAAGATATTGATTTGTTCATAATTTCTCCAAGACAATTTGGGCATAGTAACGCGTTATGTTCATTCATCATACCTGCCAAAAACGAGCTAGTCTAAGTTTGACTATTTTTATTTTATAACAGCAACTTAAGTTGTATTTTTGTGATATTTAAGTAGTGAAAAGGTTGGTAATTCATGCCAAAGCTGTAATTAATGATGAGAATAATATCTCTTTGAAATTCGTTACTTTCAACATCAAATCTATACTCAAAATCAACCATGAAACCCACTTATTGAGTCAATAACATAATGATTTAGCGATGAGGTTGCGATAGATTTTGTGCTATTCCAGATGTCGATTATCACTCCACCTGTACACATATTGAGTCAGAAATATGAAGTTTGTCACTTAGCAGCTGAAACAAGCCCTGCCTTTAAATAGTCAGCATGATTAAATTGAAATAACCTAAAAACCTGGGCTAATCATTATCGACCACAGCACGCCCGATGGCGATATCGCGCGGTTTGGTCAGTAGGAAGATGTTATATCCGCAGAAAACCAAGAGTCAGTCAATTAACGGCCAATGCCATGCGGTTTAATAGGTGTTATTTGTGACTCAACATCTTGTTATCAAAAGCGGGCACATATGTCTCAGTTTTCCATTTTTGGCCTGAGAATATAATTTTTCAAATGCTATAAAGAAAAAAGCCATTGATTATCAATGACTTTTTTAATTTTAAAATGCGACCAAGGGATAGTAATTTGCACCTAAGGCCCTCGTATTAAATGTAAATTAGTGTTGTATTTTCACATACTAATAAAAGTTAATTGCCAATAGACACGCAATGGCTAACTGAGATTGCCTATATTTTCACATTGAAATTATTCAAATGAGCCACGTAAACACACCAGCCAAAGCCCTGATAAAGAGGTAATAAGGTTATTTATCATTACGACCATAATGAGTTTGCAAATTTTGCTCATGTTCAAGACTAAAAGGCACTGAGGGGTCGAAGGTGGGTGCATCTTTCACTTGCTGCTGCGTCATATCTACATAAATTTTAGAGGTAGGCCAACTCACCTCTTTAATCCACTTGGGCGCAACCAAAACTAGATGACCCAACCACCAATTACTGGTGTTAATAATCAAATAACGAATAGCCCAAGTGTCGGTATCTATCAACATACCTTGTAAGTGACCCAATTCACCGTCTATGGCATCAAGGTGATAATCCGTCACGGCCTCACTACTGCGCAGATGATGATCATCATCCCGTGATAATGCAGCATCGACGTCTGCGGACATTTCTGAGTTATCTATATTATCTGGTTTTGGCGCGACACTATAATAACCAGGAGACATCATATTAGGACTGGGCTCACTTCCCCAAATACCTGTGTTTCCCCAGTAATGTTGGTAACCATAATATTCCATATGATCGACCTCATGCTGCCTAGAGACGGGTTTTTCGCTATCGATGTCAGGGCTATTTTTTACCTGCTCTCTTGAGATTGTGACAGTAAGCGTCTTCTGCTGCTGATTAAACTCTTTGATTGATATGGGTGAAAGCAATATTTTTTTGCTTGATAACCAAGATCCCGTTTCCACCACCAAGTATCGGATGACCCAATGCTTGTCATCAAAATAAAAATCTTTAGTTAATCCAATATCGCCATCAGAGGCGTGAATAGCTAAACTTTTTAAATCATTCAGTGTATATAACATGATGTATTTGCTCCAGATTAAAGATGGCAAACAATAAGTCATTGCTTTGCTAATAGAGTGAATAACTATCAGCTTGCACCAAATTTCCTATTCAATCTGTTCGGTGTCGCACTGAAGAAGCACGAATACTAGCCTAATCTAAATCTACCTATACATTTTTAAGGTGAACTAACATGACTGACATAGAAAAATTAGAGTTAGCGGCCCATCGCAGCGATATCATCGATGACGTCAACAATTTGATTGAGAAATATCGCGCTATTTTTGGATGGGATGTGCCCGATATCGATGAAGACTTGGCAAACAGATTAATTTTGAATGAAGTTCGTCAGGCACTTGATGATATTCAAAATAAATAAATGGCAAATATCAGCCAAAACACCTCAACATGTGAGTTATAGGTAGATGAAAAAGTCAGGTGCTAAGTGCACCTTGCATTAGACTGCACCTAAACTTAAAGCACATAAACTTAACTAACTCAGGTGGTGAAGGCCGACTGTCTAGCCACTAGAAAAATGGCTCTTGCCATCACTTTGCTGCTCAGCTTTTTTATGCCATTCATCTTCACAAAACAGCAGCCTTAGTCGCTGACTTACTGCCTAAAAATAATCGCTGCAGGCTGTTGTTTAGTCTCTTTCCTATGAGCGAAACGCAGCTTTGCAAAGACCTTTTTACTATCTCCCACTAAATTTCCTGTCGAAATGCATAAATACCACTCAAGATGCAATAGCTTTTACACGGAAAATAATGGCTCCACTGCCTGCAGTGATAGCTAATGACGCTAATGACGCTAATGACGCTAATGACGCTAATGACGCTAATGACGCTAATGACGCT
>NZ_JBGOOV010000014.1:64699-91059 GCF_041439795.1 Shewanella sp. 5S214 | reverse complement strand
CTGAGCAATGCACTTTACCCTACTCGATTCAACAAACTCTGTTATATTGATAATGAGATTACTTAAGCATTATGCAATCTTGAATAAAAGCAATAACATAGGGAAGTTCATAGCTAGTGGTGAATGATTCACTTTAATATAAAAAGGTTATCAATGATTGACCCAAATGAGAACGCATTACTTAAAGCATTACCTGAAGAGACAAAAAAGCGCTTATTTCCGCAGTTAAAGATAATAAAACTGCCCTTAGGTAAAGTTATTTATGAAGCTGGTCAAAACCTTGAAAATGTCTATTTCCCCATCGACAGTATTGTCTCTTTACTGAACGTTCTCGAAGACGGGGCATCGGCAGAAATATCTGTTGTCGGCAATGAAGGTTTAGTGGGCATTGCGGTGTTTATGGGGGGAGAAAGCACCATAAATCGCGCCATAGTACAAAGCGCAGGTCGAGCCTATAAATTGTCCGCATCAGTATTGTTCGATGAATTTAACGACAATCAAAACCTTCGCGAATTGTTATTACGTTACACTCAAGCACTGATGGCCCAAATGGCACAGACGGCAATATGTAATAGACACCATTCTATCGATCAGCAACTTTGTCGTTGGCTGCTGCTATCACTTGATAGACTGGCTAGCAACAATCTCACTATGACCCAAGAGTTGATCGCCAACATGTTAGGCGTCAGACGAGAAGGCGTAACTGAAGCCGCCGGTAAACTGCAAAAACTTGGGGTCATCAACTATAAGCGCGGCCAAATTACCGTGACCAACAGACAAAAACTCGAAACCCTGTGCTGCGAATGTTATGCCGTGGTAAAAACTGAAACCGATAGACTAGAAACTTATTAACTAAAATATCTATGCTAAGTTTCACTCATTGGCGTCTTGACAGATAAGCGACTATCTTGTGATTTAACATAAATCACCCTAGCCTTATAGAATATCGTCATGCCGTTTCGATATCCGCCCAAGCAAGGTTAATCGGCTTCACAACTAGACGCTTAAGATGAAATGATTTCATTTCATTCAAACCCAGTGTTGTGAAGCCATGATATTTTGAAACCATAGCATTATGAAACCATAGCCACCTACCCCATTGATTTACTTGAGTCCTCAATAGCGATGTCGCTATTTTAGGTGACTATGCGCGTTCACCATGTTATGCCGTTACCATATAGGGTATTGCTTGTGAAATATTAATATTTTCATTTTGCTAGCCCCTAAATGTGCAACCGTTACACCGGTGCTGCCATCGAAATGGTGCGAACCAACTTCTTATTAACGAACTGCTGAATGCCCATTTCGCCGAGTTCGCGGCCATAACCTGAATCTTTGACGCCGCCGAACGGCAGTGCGGCATCGATCCAATCAATATTGTTGATGAACATCATGCCGGTATCAATCTGACTGGCGACGCGTTTGCCACGAGCTGCATCTTCGGTAAACACCGACCCACCAAGTCCGAAGTCTGAGTCGTTGGCAAGCGCGATGGCCGCAGCCTCGTCCTTGACCCGAAAAATTAACGCGACTGGGCCGAAGAACTCAGTGCGATAAGCAGGATTGCCTGGCGCAATGTTGGTCAGTATCGTGGTCTGCATGAACGCTCCCGGGCAGTCGATACGCTTGCCACCCATTAACACCTTAGCCCCATGGGCTACAGCATCATCGACCTGCTTCAAAATATTAACCAGAGCGGCTTCTTGCGACATCGGCCCCTTGGTGGTTTTTTCGTCCATCGGATCGCCAAGTTGCTGAAGTTCAAGCGCGGTTTGAAACTTGTCGATGAATTTATCAGCAATCGAGTCGAGCACAATAAAGCGTTTCGCAGCACAGCAGGTTTGTCCCTGGTTGTACATACGTCCCCACACGGCCCAAGGAATAGTGTTGTCGAGATCTGCGTCATCAAGCACGATAAAGGCATCACTGCCACCGAGCTCCATTGACGAGGGTTTGAGGTTCTGCCCTGCTCGGGCGGCAACGCTTCTGCCAGCGGCAAAACCACCCGTCAGTGCCACGCCCTTGACGCGCGGGTCGTCGATAACCTGGTTAGACTGTTGGTGCGAAACCAGCAGGTTGGTGTACAGGCCTTCTGGGGCGCCCGCATCAATCAGCAACTGCTCAAAGGCAATTGCACACTGGGGCACATTGCTGGCATGTTTCACCACCAAAACATTGCCCGCCATCAGTTGCGGGCCTGCGACACGAGCAAGTTGATAAAAGGGAAAGTTCCACGGCTCGACGCAGAAGATCACGCCTATCGGGCTGCTTTCCATATGTGCTTCGCCATGTTCTGGGTCAAGTTTCTCTGGAGCTAAAAACGCTTCCGCGTGCTCTGCATAATAGCTAAGGATTTTGCCACTGAAATTCACTTCGCCACGGGCTTCATCAATTCGCTTCCCCATCTCCAGTGTTGCCAGTTTGGCATAGTCATCAGTATGCGCATGCAGAAGTTCAGCAGCCTTGGTCATAATAGCGGCGCGTTGCTTATAGCTGGTGTTTTTCCATGTTTGGTAACAGGCGTGCGCAGCGGCAAGCTTAATCTCAAGCTGTTCATCACTGATTTCATCAAAGGTCTTCAAGATTGTTCCGTTATTAGGATTAATGCTTTTGTAGGTCATAGTAAAATCCTGTTTTAATTTGGTCTTATGGGCGCCGCAAGTTTCTACTGAATTTGTGCGGCCTCGGCGATGACTTTTGGCGTTAACGTTCTTGTGACGTCGCCAGAGTGGGATAGTTGGTGTAGCCCTTGGCGCCAGGTACGTAAAAAGTCGCTTCGTCTGGAGTGTTGAGCTCGGCACCTTGGCGCATCCGTGCGACGAGATCAGGGTTAGCCAAAAACGGGCGGCCAAAGGCGACCAGATCGCCATGTTTATCGCGTAACGCCTGTTCAGCACTTTGATGATCGAACCCTCCTGAGAGGATAAACAAGCCATCGAAACCAGCGCGCAGCTTGAGCTTGAAGTCGGCAGGTACAGTTGGCGCCCCCATAGATGAATGATCAACCAAGTGGATATAGAGAAGTCCCTGCGAGGAAAGCGCCTTGGTCAATGCCAGGTACTGCGTCTCTATGTCGGGGAATGCACCGGTGCCATTGAACACACCATAAGGCGAGAGCCGGATGCCGACCCGGTCGCTACCGATGGCAGCCACTGTCGCAGCCACAATTTCCAGCGCGAGTCGGTTGCGGCCTTCAATGCTCTCGCCATAACCGTCATTGCGTAGGTTGATTAGCGGATTCAAAAACTGCTCAATCAGGTAGCCGTTGGCGCCGTGTATTTCGACACCATCGAAACCAGCTTCCAGCGCGAGTTTTGCCGACGTCACATACTCTTTTACCACATGAGCGATGTCGGCCTCGGTCATTTTGCGGGGCGTACTGTGGGGCTGCATGCCTAGGGTGTCGGTATACATCTCGCCGGGACATGCCGCGGCATCTGGCCCGAGTATTTCGGCACCTGCCGGCAAGTTGTCGACATGCGCAACTCGACCGCAGTGCATCAACTGTAAGAAGATTTTACCGCCTTGGGCGTGTACCGCTGAAGTACTTGCCTGCCATGCATTCATCTGAGCGCTATCGAAGAGGCCGGGGATGCGTGGGTAACCCAGTCCGTTGGGGCTGGGCGAAGTGCCCTCGGTAATAATCAGTCCCGCCGTTGCACGTTGGCCGTAGTAAGTTGCCATCAGCGCGTTCGGCATGTGCTCAGGCGTAGCCCGACTGCGTGTCAACGGCGCCATTACCATGCGATTGGCTAGCTGTAGCGAGCGGTTAGAAAACGTTTCGAAAAGCATAAGCTAGATATCCTGTTATGTATGATGAGGATGAAACCTGCCGAGCCCGAGGAAAAGATCATTGCGGCAAGTCCTGATAATTACAGCTTGCGCGCTGGCATTTGGCTGGTCTGTTCGATAGAACACATACCCACAAATGGCGTCTGCAAATCTAATAGGGTCATTGGTTGGCAGAAAGTTCGCTAGCGAACAGATGAAATGTCATCAATAGCATATTGTATATGTGATGCTTACTCGTCAGACATGAGAGCCAAGATGATTTAACAAGGAGTCTCGTGAATGCTGCGCCTTCTGTGTTTGGATCTGGCTTAGCCTGCTTGTTCGCGCACCTACCACTGAGCAGAGGAATACTATGATATCCAGACCAATGATACCGACAACACTTTGGGGATCAGTATCCCGACACATTACTGAACTGACCCTACTTGCAATACTAACCCTATGTGGGCCGTCTGCTATCGCAGGCGATGGACCATGGCCGTCATTTACAGCGACGGCGCTTAGCGGCGAAAAAGTTGACAGTAACAAACTGATAGGTCAACCGACACTGCTGATACTTACGCCGTCTCGCAATGCCGCAATATCCACTCGGGAGTGGGTTAACACATTGCGCTCAGAGATAGATCATAGTAAATATCGGGTTCGCGACGTACTGGCTGTCAATTTACCCTTCTTTATGTCGGAAGAAGATGTCATTGGCCGCGCCAAAGAACAAGTGCCGCAGCGCTATCACGATCAAACCTGGATTCTCAACTCACAGATCATGGAAAGCGCCTTGGGTGTGCCCTCCGATAGCGAAGAGGCGGTCATTGTTGTTTTGGATAAGAACGGTAATCTGATATCGCAGGTTCACGGTAAAGTCACGGCGGCGCGGATGAGTGAGGTCACCAATGCTTTGCAGAGCCTCGCGAGTGACTAATAGTCTCCGTCACTGACAATTGTTGTACGTAATATCCCTGCCAATAGTATATTGGCAGGCAAGGACCCGGCTTCTGTTATAACGATACGGCGATTGAAACGGCATGATCCATAAAAATCAGCGGGCTTTTACCACTTCAGCATAGGAAAGCCAGTGCTTATCCACCTTCCTGTAAATTAAATTTTGATTCATTTCTTCAAGTGAATGGCAACCCGAAGCGGCCATTAGTTGCAAAAAATCGTCCAACATATGTTGGTGATAATTCCTGACCCTTTGCCATTTTTCTGCAACCACCAAGCCTCGCACTAATTTGGGGTTATTTGTGGTGACGCCTGTAGGACACTCATTGGTGTTGCATTTCAAGGACTGAACACAACCCAAAGCCAGCATCATGCCCCGAGCGGAGTTACACACATCAGCCCCGATACAAAGGGCTTTAAACAAATCAAAAGCGGTAAATATCTTAGTCGCCGTAATCACTTTTATGTCTTGTTTGAGCTTGTAGGTATTGAGCGTATCCACGACAAAAAGCAGTGCATCTTCCCAAGGCATACCAACATAGTTTGAGAAATCGATAGGTGCCGCGCCCGTTCCCCCTTCTGCGCCATCCACAGTGATGAAATCGGGTTTGATGCCTGTTTCGAGCATTTTTTCACATATTTCAATAAACTCTTGTTTACTGCCTATAGCAAGTTTGAAGCCGACAGGTTTTCCGTTGGATAACACTCTTAATTGCTCAACAAACTGCAATAACCCTGCTGCATTGCTAAAAGCGGAATGGCCGGGAGGTGAAAGCACATCGGTATGGGGTTTAACGCCTCTTATGTCAGCAATTTCCTGATTATTTTTGGCTGCGGGAAGTACTCCTCCATGGCCGGGTTTGGCACCTTGTGAGAGTTTAATTTCAATCATCTTCACCTGCGCCCAATTGGCTTTTTGTTTAAATTTTTCCGCATCAAAACAGCCATTTTCGGTGCGGCAACCAAAATACCCTGTACCGATTTCCCACACTAAATCGCCACCTTGTAAATGATATTCGGATATACCGCCCTCGCCGGTATCGTGAAAAAAATCACCGGCTTTAGCGCCCAAATTTAAGGCTTGAATGGCATTTTTGCTCAAAGCACCAAAACTCATGGCTGAGATATTAAATAGACTAGCACTGTAAGGTTGTTGGCAATCTTTGCCACCAATCACAACCCGTGGCGGTGTGTCCATTTTCTTAGCGGGATAGATGCTGTGCTGCATCCATTTATAATTATCATCATATACATTGAGCTCAGTGCCAAAGGGGGATGTTTGATTTTGCTCTTTGGCTCGCTCATAGATGTACCTGCGATGATTCTTATTAATCGGTTTACCATCAGTATCCGACTCCACAAAATATTGATGCAGCTCTGGACCTATCATTTCTAATAGGTAACGAATATGACCAATAACAGGAAAGTTTCTCAGTATCGAGTGTTTTGTTTGAAATAAATCATACAATCCAAGCAGCACGAGCAAGGCTACAAGAACAATAAGACCCGCTAAAGGCCAGAGTATAATGCCGATAATGACGACAAAAATAACCAGGACGATTGTGGTGAACCTAATAGCTTGCTTCATAATGTTTTATCATAATTCCCGTAAGTATTTTAAATCGTTCTTAGTGGTATCGACTATTTCGGCAAATTTTCCATTGACCATTAATTTTGTCATCGATGCCGCAAAGCCTTTTACTTGCTCAAAGTTTAAGGTAGGTGGCATTGCCAAAGCATTGGGATCGGTAAAAATATTGATTATCGCAGGTCCCTTATGCTTGAATCCGTTTGCCAGTGCAAGCTCCACATCTTTGGACTCCGTCGCCTCCCATGCAGCAATGTTCATCGCCTCTGCCAATTTTATAAAATCAGGATTAACCATATCCGTCTGCCACTCCATATAACCTTCTACCCGCATTTCAAGCTTCACCATAGCTAACGAACGGTTATTAAAGATGATGATTTTGACAGGAATTTGATATTGGCTAATGGTCATTAAATCGCCGAGCAGCATTGAAATACCGCCATCACCACAAAATGCAATCACTTGTCTGTCTGGTTGTGATAAACCTGCCCCCATCGCCATAGGCATGGCATTCGCCATCGAGCCATGATTAAAGGAACCGGTCAGGTAGCGATTGGCTCCCGCCTTTAAATAACGCGCGGCCCACACGGCGCTCATGCCCGTATCAACGGTAAATATCGCATCGTCATCGGCAAGTTTATCCACCAAATGAGCGACATATTCTGGATGAATGTTTTTTTCCGATCCCTTTTCTTCCACATAGCTCTCATAGATAGCTTCAATTTTTTGATGCAGTGAACGGGTTTTGTCGAGAAAATCCGTGGACGTTTTGACATCAATTAACGGCATAAGATCTTCAAGGGTTGATTTAATATCACCACAATAGCCCAAGTCCACTTTAGCTCTGCGGCCTAATTTTTCGGGTTTAGTATCGATTTGAATAATTTTGCATTTTTCGGGAAGGAACTCACTATATGGAAAATCCGTGCCCAGCATCAACAGGACATCGGCTTGATGCATGGCTTCAAAACCGGATTTATTGCCTAACAGCCCATTTAATCCAACGGCATAAGGATTTTCTTTACGTTCAAAAAATATTTTGCCTCGAAAGCTATATCCCAATGGGGCATTAAGCCTTTTGGCCAATGCCATCACTTCTTCAACGGCATAGCGACAGCCATGGCCGCAAAAAAGCATCACTTTGTCATGTTCATTAATGACGTTTGCCAGTTCTAGAAGCTGTTCATTGCTTGGGGTTATTCTGGGTTGGGTATAGAAGTTTTTATTCGCCGTATGCACAGATTCCAGACTTGCTGAAGCTACATCGCCGGGAAGCCCGAGCACAGCGACCCCTTTCTTGCTGATGGCATGCTGAATCGCGGTTTGCAAACCATTGACAGCTTGTTTAGGGGTATTGGCGAGAAATACATATTTTGAACAATCTTGAAATAACGCTTCGGGTCTTGTCTCTTGAAAGTTGTCCAGGCCCATTTTTTCAGTATGAATAGTTGAAGCAATCGCAATAACCGGATTTTCAGCTCTATTGGCATCATAGAGTCCATTGACTAAATGAACATGCCCAGGACCACTGCTGCCCATGCAACAACCGATACCATTTAGCTCAGCTTCCATAGATGCCGCATAGGCGCCAGCTTCCTCGTGCCTAACATGGATCCATTGCAGTCTACCATCCCTTCGCACAGCATCGTTGACCGGATTAAGACTATCGCCAGTCACGGCATAAACTCGCTTAACACCGGCTTCTACCAGCATTTCGACTAAATGATCTGATACGTTTTTTGACATAATTAGCTCCAACGTTTACATAAAAAATATTCGGTATAATGACCAAGCTAACCTGCAGCAGTGAAGCACAGAGAAATGCCTATCTGTTGCTGCGGCGTACTATTTACTTATCCGTGTTTGTGGTCTTTTGATTCGATAGGGTGATGCCTTAAAAACAGCACCTCGACAAGCAGAATAGCCAGCATTACCACACCAGCGACACCGACCACCAATGGATCACTGTTTATCTTGACCCAGACAAAACCACCCAGAACAATCAGATCAAGGATAATGGCGGTGATCAAAATACTGAGTTTTGCACCTATGTCATGGCGCAAATGTCGCAAAATCCCCCAATGTACCGCGATATCCATAGTCAGATAAAAGATGATGCCCATAGCCGCAATCCGCGTCAGGTCAAAAAATATGGTCAACAGCAAACCTAAAATGACGGTATAAACCAGGGTGTGCTTTTGGATGCTACCGGGCATGCCAAAATGGCTATGGGGAACGAGTTTCATATCGGTCAGCATCGCCAACATCCGCGAAACCGCAAATATGCTGGCGATAACACCGCCTGCTGTTGCCAACATGGCCAGAACAACCGTAAACCAGACGGCATATTCGCCCAGTGCAGGCCTTGCAGCGGCGGCTAACGAGTAATTTCTTGTTTCGATGATTTGCTGAAGTGACAGGTTACTGGCGACGGAATAGCCCACCAGCGTATAAATCACCACACACAAAGCAATAGCGATCATAATGGCTCGGCCTACATTTCGGTGAGGATCGATAAGCTCTGAGCCACTATTGGTAATGGTGGTAAAGCCCTTAAAGGCCAAAATACCCAGCGCGGTTGCACCAATAAAACCAGCGATTGTTGCACCAGAAGTTGAAGCGTCTGGACTGACTGTTGAGAAATCGACTTCTACCGAGCCAGCCACCATTACGCCAACGATACCGAACAAAACGATACCGCCAATCTTAATAAAGCCGAGCACCGACGCGACACCTTCGATCATCTTGTTGGCGGACAAATTGATCAGAAATGCCACCAGCAATAATCCGGCACCCAATGTCGGCACCAACAAGCTAGTATCATCGATACCAAACAGCTGCAATGTATAAGTACCAAAGGTACGCGCCAGAAAACTCTGAGCTATCACCATTGAAAAATACATCAGTAGGGAATGAAAAGCGGTTGTCACCGTGCTGCCGTAGGCTTTTTTCAGGTACATGGCTATGCCACCGGCGGAAGGATAGGCATTGGACATTTTGACGTAAGAATATGCACTAAATATGACAACCACCGCAGCCGAAAGAAATGCCAGCGGGAAAAGGCTTCCGGTCATCTGGGCCATCTGGCCCGTCAAGGCAAATATACCAGCGCCAATCATAACGCCAGTGCCAAGCGCAACGGCACCGACCAATGTCAGGCTATCTTTTTGATAATGCGACTTTGTATCCTCATGATCATGCATAAGTCCTCCGCTATTTGTGTTTTATATAAGCTACTCTTTATCCGGCAAGCCCAAAGGCGATTAGACTTATTGATAACATAACCATGACGATTAAACCAACATCCAACACGTTTGGAAGTTTGCAGTAATAAAGCACATCGTCTATTTTCCCAAGGACGTTCAACACCAGAAAGTTCGACTGTGGAATGACCTTAAGTTGCGGCTCAAAAACCTTTACCGCCAGCTTGCCACTCTCAACCGCGGCCTCAATGCTCCACACATCTGCGGTCGTTTGGGTGTGAGCTCCGGCAAGAACAAGGTTGGATATTGTCGTCTTTTGCTGTGGCATATATTGCTGGGTATTGGTCGAATTAACCCATTTGGGTTGCGCCGATGTTATTCCTTCAGGAGAAAACGTCCATTCATGCCAAACTGTGATTTTTACAATGGAAAAATCTTGCCAGCTTTTGCCGCCGTTAGCCTTTTTCACCAGTTCATCTAGGGCATGACTCTGTTTTAATTGAAATAACACTTCATCAAGAAATTGTTCCTCAGTGCATTGTTCCAAACAAAGACCATGAACCGGGCCTGGGACTTTTGAAACGCAAGCGGTGACAGTCCACAGAGATTGAATATCGTCCCCCAGAGAACTCGACTCTCCCCACGCTTGTTCCTGAGAAAAAAGCGTCAGGTTAAAGGCGGAGTCTGAAATAACCAGCGCGCATCTTTGTCGCAGCCAAGACATTTTTTCTTTGAAGCCAATTCTAAAAGATACTTGGGTGTGAGGCCCCTGTTGTACCAAGGATTTAAAAAGATTAAGTTGCGGTTTATTTTCAAGCACAGGGGTTCTTGCCAAGATATCTGCCGCAGAAAAAGGATTCAGTGCCAGGACATAGATATCGGCTTGAACGGTTTCGCCATTGGCGAGCTCTGCCGCTGTGATGCTGTTATTCTCAAAACTCAAACGATAAAGTGGGGTCTGCCAATGAAACTCGACCTGCTTTTGCTTCAGATCATCGACCCATTTATCAAACCAAACCTCACTGCTGGGCCCGTTCAGAAGCAGCCAACCGTCGCGCGCCGTGTGATCCCACGGGCCGCCTTCACTGTCTCCTGAATGATGATACGAATACTTGGTGACTAATTGTTTACGAAAAAAATGCGCCACATGATGGAAAGAAACATGACACCAGTCGGAACCCACCCAAGGGCCAAAAGTGGAACTCCAGGTGCTCAGCGTCGAAGGGGCTAAATAGGGGCGCCAAGCTTCTTTAGCATTAATGTTGCTGTACTTTTGGCTGCTCCTATTATTTGAACACCATGCTTTTCCCATCAGCCAACACCAAAGCCATTTTTCTTTGGTCGTCATACTAAACAGGTTTTCCAAATCGACATTTTTGGAATTAGAATCACCAAAATGCGCCGTGCCTGAATTGGGCGCCAAGCCGAATACTACCGGTCTTGAAAGGATGTTGTCATAAAGACTGGAGTGTTCATCAAAGGGGATTTCCTTGATGAGTTCGAAAAAATTGTTATACCAAGGGCCCATTCCATGCCAGGAGTATTCAGAAGGCATATCTTGATCTTCTTTTCTTCTGGCACTTCTAAAAAATCACCGGCATCAGGATTGGCTTCGAACACTTTGACTTTATAGCCAAGTTTTACAAATTCATGCGCTGCCGTTAGTCCGGCAATACCGCCACCAAAAACAGCAACCGTTTTCGCTTGTGTGGCTGATTCTGTGGACGTAGACATAGATTCGGCTACCATTTATCACCTCTTAACATTATCGTCGCTCTTGTCTAACGTGCTTGTAGGGGAGATTTTAGAGTTCATGTTTCTCTTTATGTATCGAATGGTCCAAAATCCCTTAATCGCTAAGCAGGCATTTGGTCGATGTCACTATCGATAGCATCAATGAGCGAATCGCGCTCATTTCAGCACCAGCTTGCCTCATCTGTTGGATGCTTTAAAAGCTCTTCAACATTGGCAAGAATGACGCGAAAACCTACGTCGCCGTACAATATTTGTCGCCCACCATCAAGCACAAAAGACGGGCTACCGTTAATGTTTTGTTGCTTTGATTTTTGATAGTCACCCATTAAAGACGCCATAGCAGAACCATCACGAATACTGGTATCGATGGCGTTTAGGTCAAGTCCATTGGCGTTAGCTAAATCATAGAGCACGTCAAGATTGCCAATGTCCAAGCCATCGATAAAAAATGCACTTCGAAACGTTAGCGCCATATCGATACTTTTCTTTTTATCATAAGTATTCTCTATCGCTTTAAGCATCAAATGCGCATTGGCTGAAGTCGTGGGTCTAACTTGCGTCCATACTTTCGGGTTTACATGAGCGTATTCAAAGGCAGATACAGACTGTTGTATGTGCTCGGCAAAGCCAATAAAACCGCCTTTTGATTGCCATTGGGTGTTTATTTTTGTCGGTACATCACCAAAAACATCAACGTAGTAACATTGAAGTTCGATGCTGTTTGCCAATTTTTTATTAAGTTCATCGACACGTTTTTGAGCAATCCAAGCCCAAACACAAAGAATGTCAGTGTAATAATCTATGACTAAGGTTTTATTCATTTGGCATGTCACTCCTGCATCTGAGGCGGTTTAATGACACTATGGGATAAGGTCAGAACTTCAAATGATGCCATCAGTCGATCACACTGTCTGTGCGACTGCATACATACACTTATCTACAGACATCTCAGCACCATTACCTGTCAACAAGCATGCAAATGAATGGCACGATTTCGTAATCTCTTGAGCCTTAGTCAATAGCAGGCCTAGTGCAGAAAAGAATTTCTGTTCTAGGTACAGTGCTGACAATTAGATTTGATTGTGATCAGTAACTTCGGTGTGAGTTTGCCCTTAACAGTGATCGACCATTTTATTGAAAGTGATTCGACTGAATCGGTAGATCACAACATTTTGGCAA
The DNA here is from genome assembly GCF_041439795.1 of Shewanella sp. 5S214. Taxonomy (NCBI): domain Bacteria; kingdom Pseudomonadati; phylum Pseudomonadota; class Gammaproteobacteria; order Alteromonadales; family Shewanellaceae; genus Shewanella; species Shewanella sp. 5S214. The sequence continues at coordinate 78,603 of NZ_JBGOOV010000014.1, read as the reverse complement.
ATCGATAACCCAAACGACACCCTTTCGCGCTCAAAAAAGTGATGGGGCAAGCGCTTTTAGCTGAACGATCAGCGAAAGGCTTAGTTAAGATTGACCTTGGGCTTGGCGCACCGTTGAGCGTTGGCGGCCAATATGTCGCCGTCAAGTCTCTGTGGAAACTATGAGGATTACCGCGTAACAAATAGGTGACCATTTTACATGCCACTCATTTGCTCAAATCTAGATCACAGTATTGATTTCGCCATTAATAATCGACGCTATGATGGGCAGTAAAAGGCCGTCTTAAGTGCTGTTTTGAGGACGTTTGCTCTTTGGCTATGCTCAACGACATCTTTGCATCATGTGTATGTTAACGATGCATTTACGTTGGCGTTAAAAAAACGGGATTGGCGTGTAGACGCCAATCCCGTTCTGTATTACAAGTGCTTTGGCTTAGTGCTTATTGACTAAGCTCTGGCGTGCGCGCAGGTATCATGCGCTTGCTACCAGTTGCCTCAAATGCACCAGCAAACCTCAGCAGATTATTGTCGTCATAAGCACGGCCCGCGAACGTCAAACCGACTGGCATGCCAATATCGGCCATAACCCCCATAGGCACTGTCACCGTTGGTACACCTAAGTGACGAATCGCCAGATTGCCGTTAGCGACCCAAATACCATTACTCCAGGCAATATCAGCGGAAGCTGGATTAACATGCGCATCCGCCGGCCCCACGTCTGCCATGGTTGGGAACAGCACGGCATCAAGTTTTAACTCATCCATCCAATCTTCGAGATCCAGCTTGCGCGTTTTCTCTAAGCCACGCAGACCATCCGGTATGCTGTCGATTTGGTTATACGACTTGAGACCTCGTTTGGCCATGTTGACATACTCATCCATACCAGCGGCAAGATCGCCCTCACGATTGGGCAAGGTGCCAAGGTCGTGCGGGAAAATCAAATGGCCGTTGACGTCAGCCAGTTTGTTGAGTTTAGGATCATTATTGGCACGCAAGAATTCATCAAATGCCCAGCCCGATAGTGCCCACAGCTCATCATCGAGAAATTCAGGCGTAACGATGCCGCGATTAAACACAGTCGGCGCGCCTGGGCGGTCACCTTCGCAATTTGACACCAGCGGGAAGTCAACTTCAATCACTTCGGCTCCGGCAGCTTCCAGCGCTGTGCGTGCAGCTTGCCAAAGGTCGATCACTGATGCACGAGTATTGATACGCTGACCGGTCGGGCCGCCGATACCAGGGGTTTCGCTGGTGCCAGCTAATTCATCCTTATTGATATACATGCGCGGCACCCCGAAACGCTTACCTTTGAGCGTGTCGGCTTGAGCGGCAAGCGCCACATAAGATGCTGGACGGATTGTTGATGCTTTGGGAATTTCGACCCAAGGTTGCAGACGCCATAGATCGCCACGGGTGATCGGGTCGTCAGCAACGATAACATCCAGCACTTCGAGCATGTCTGCCATAGTGCGAGTGTAAGGCACCACTACATCCATGGTCGGTGTCAACGGCCAGTTGCCGCGCACAGAAATCACGCCCCTAGATGGGGTATAGGCACACAGACCGTTATTTGATGCCGGCCCACGCCCGCTCGACCATGTCTCTTCAGCTAGGCCAAAAGCAGAATAGCTTGCTGCCGTACCAGTACCCGCGCCGTTAGAAGACCCCGAGGCAAAAGGTGCGGTGAGGTAGTTAGCGTTGTATGGACTTTCGGCGCGACCGTAGTGACCGCGTTGCATACCACCATTGGCCATAGGTGGCATGTTGGTTTTACCTAAACAGATAGCACCCGCGGCGCGCAAGCGCTCAACGGCAAAGGCATCGTATTGGGCAACTAAGTCCTTAAACGCTGGGCTTCCAGAAGCTGCCGTCAGCCCCTTAACCAAGTAGCTGTCCTTGGCGGTATAGGGAATACCGTCAAGTGGGCTAAGTGTTTCACCATTAGCTCGGCGTGCATCAGAAGCCTCTGCTTCCTTGATCGCATAAGGGTTGCGGACGACTAATGCATTCAGCTTAGTCTGTGTCGCTGGGCCGTCGTAAGCATCAATTCGTGCAAGATAAGACTGCACCAGTTCAACCGCAGTGGTGCGACCGGATTCGAGGGCGGCACGTAGCTCGGCAATAGAAACTTCAGTTACTTCAAACATGCGACACGCTCCTAATGAAAGCCAATTGTGTTGCAACAACAGTGACATACATGGTCATTGTGTTCTCCTTGGGTTCACTTATTTTCCAGAGGGGATCTGTTGGGTAATACAATGGATATTGCCACCACCTAATAAGATCTCGCGAGCAGGCACACCGACAACCTCATACTCAGGGAAAATCTCCTGCAATTTTTGGGCTGCGATATCGTCGGTAGCAGGATCGAGTAGCGGGAAAACGATACGCTGATTGGTAATTAAAAAGTTCGCATATGAACCCGCTAAACGCTCACCCGCAGTGCGAGGCACACCAGTTCCTTCCATTACGCCTTGAGATTCCTCTTCGGTACAATACAAAGGACCCGGTTGTGGCAATAGATGGATTTTTAACTTACGCCCCTTTGCATCCACAGTACTTTGCAAAATATCCAACGCGGCTTTTGAACGAGGATACTGGGGATCGGTTTGATCGTCAGTCCAGTGTAAAACCACTTCACCAGGGCGAACAAAACAGCACATATTGTCAATATGTCCGTCGGTCTCATCCATGTACACGCCTTCTGGCAACCAGATAAACTGCTGCACATTTAAATAATCGCCCAGTAATGCTTCTATCTGTTCACGACTCAGATCTGGGTTGCGGTTGCTGTTGAGCAAACATTCGGCTGTCGTTATGCAGGTGCCTTCACCATCGACATGAATTGAACCACCTTCGAGGATCAGCGGAGCGACATAACGTTCAAAATCATGCTGTGTTAGCATCTTTTGTGCAACTTGCTCGTCCTTATCCCATGGAGAGTACAAGCCACCATTGTGACCACCCCAGGCATTAAAGCTCCAATCAACACCACGGCGTTCGCCCTTGGCATTCATTACTACAGTAGGCCCAGTATCGCGAGCCCAACAATCGTTGCTCTCTATTTCGACCAAAGTGACATGGGAAGGCATCACTGTCTTAGCTTGAACTAAAAATTCTTTAGGAACCCCCATATAAACGGGTGTAACTGCACCAATGGCATCGGCCACTTTGGCAAACGTCGCCTGAGCATAAGCCCCAGCAGAGCGCCAGTTATCTGGACGATACGGCCAAATCATCCACACCGCTTGTTGCACTGCCCATTCAGCGGGCATGTAAAAACCATCTTGTGATGGCTTAGTCGTTAACTGCGTGGCATCCACTGTCACGTTTGTCATGAGTTTTGTCTCCAGTAATGCTGAAAATCTATAAGGGTGTGCGTCCTAACATAGGACGACAGAATAAAAATACACCTAACGCTAATCAAATCAATAAATCGAATTACCGCATTCATCAGGCGATAGTTAGGCCAAAATTGCCACGTCTTCACTCGGTGAGTTTCAGCTTGGTTGAAATATTACTGTGTATCTTATCATTTAAGACTGCTTGCGTTGGATAGTTGTATGCAGGGCATAGATAATAATTTGTAAGGTAAGAAGGTTGCAAGCTTAATGCTCACTTGATGAGTGCAATCACGCAGTGGGATACATAATTTACGCCTTAAGGCACATTTCTGGGCAATTTTTAGTGACATAGTTATTAAGGCTTTTTAGGTGTTGCTAATATCCAACGGACTACCTTTATGAAGTGTCTACTATTCTAGAAGCTTATCAGGTTCAAAGTCTTATCTTTCGCCAAACAAAAAGCCTTATCATTTCTGATGAGGCTCTCTCGTTGAATGTGAGGGCGGGATAGTGATCTTTTATAAAGAGGAACCCGTGGGTTTAAATCTCTATCTTTCGCCCAAACAAAAAGGCCTTATCTTTCGGTAAGGCCTTTTCATTGAATGTGGCTGAGGGATAGCGATCTTTTATAAATAGGAACCCTAGGTTCAATTTCCTATCTATCGCCTAAACGAAAAAAGGCTCATCATTTCTGATGAGCCTTTCGTCTTTAATGTGGCGGAGGGATAGCGATCTTTTATAAATAGGAACCCTAGGTTCAATTTCCTATCTATCACCTAAACGAAAAAAGGCTCATCATTTCTGATGAGCCTTTCGTCTTTAATATGGCGGAGGGATAGGGATTTGAACCCTAGAACGGGATAAACCGTTGCCGGTTTTCAAGACCGGTGCATTCGACCACTCTGCCATCCCTCCGAACGGGCTGAATAATATAAGTAACGCGTTTGCTTGTAAACCATAAATGTAAAAAAAACATCTGAATGCATAGCAATTAATCAGCATGAACATATTTTTATCATTATTAAAGCATTTTTGAATCAGACTGGCCTTAGTAAAGTCGCTTTTGGCGGCTGACAGGCGTAATAACCATGAGATAAGCGCTAACAATTGAATCTGCTAAGGCTTTTACGACGCTTTATGCTAATATCATTTTATTATTTTTCGTTGCCGCAGCTAGATTACTACTATATGAATTCAACGCTATTGCCTAGTGCCAAACTCGCTCCTCAGTATCATTTACCTGACCCATCGACTTCAGCATGTTTTCCAAGTCATATCTTACTTGGTCAAGAACGAGTAGTTGATACCTTCAAACTAATGAGCAAAATTAATTCGCAACATCTATTTCTTGCTGATTTTTTGGGTGTAGATAGACCACTATTTATTAATGCGTTAGTAACCCAAGCTAATACACCGTCAAACCAATATCTTGTTGCTACAAAAAAGACGCACGAAGAAGATGAGATCCAGTTTAAGTGGCAGCAAACTCTGCCACCAGAGCATGTCGGTATTATTGCTAGGCAAGAATCCTTGTCTTGTTATTTACAGGGGACGATTCGCCGTGCAGACCTGCTCGGAAAAATGCTTAAAACCGATAAATCCAGTGTTTATAAACCTGGAGCATTGGCGAAAAATCATTTTGTGTTTATTTGCTTAGCATCATTGTGGCAACGTGAGAGTTTGTGGGATTTGTTGATGCAGATTCTCCACGACGGCTTTTATCGGATTAATAACGAACTCGCTCCTATTCCGCTTAATTGTAAGATCGTGCTTGTTGGAAGCGGTTTATCCTATAGCCAGCTTCGTGTTGAAGATAGGCACTTTAGTCGGCATTTTCCGCTGCTTGCTGAAATGAGCAATGAAGTAGATTTAACCCAACATCCCGAGTCTTCATATGTGCAGTGGCTAAATGTACTTGCCCAGAGTGAATCGGTTGAGTTAGAAACGTCAAGTTTACTGCCGTTGTTTTGGTACAGCTCTCGTTTGGTCGAGCATCAGCAACGTTTAAGCTTAAGTATGTTGGAGTTTAGGCACCTGTTAGGTCAAGCAAAAGCCTATTGCGGTCAATCAGCGTTAAATGCGGCGGCGATAGCCAAAGCTCTCGAAAAATTAACCTTCCGCCACAATAGTTCTGAAGTGTATTCAGCCCAAAGTTTTGATGACAACTTCATAAATCTGCCAACTAAAGGTGCTATGGTAGGTCAAATTAATGCGCTTACTGTTATTGATACTGGAGACTATACCTATGGTGAGCCTGCACGTATTACCTCATCAGTGCATTATGGTGATGGTGAAGTCGCGGATATTGAACGTAAATCAGAATTGGGTGGCAATATACATGCAAAAGGCATGATGATCCTATCGTCTTGCTTGTATCGTATTTTCGGTCGAGATGCACCTCTTCACCTCAATGCTAATATCGTATTCGAGCAGTCTTATCAAGAAATTGATGGTGATAGTGCTTCACTCGCTGAATATTGCTGCTTAATGTCTGCAATAGCAGAGCAACCGATTATCCAAAGTTTAGCGGTGACTGGTGCATTAGATCAGTTTGGCAATGTCCAAGCCATTGGTGGTGTGAATGAAAAAATTGAAGGCTTCTTTAATTTATGTCAACGCCGCGGGTTAACAGGCGATCAAGGTGTTATTATGCCTAAGGCCAATGTCTTGCAGTTGAATCTTGAACCGGATGTGATTGAAGCTATTGATAAAGGATTATTCCATATCCATGCAATTGAGCATATGGATCAAGCAGTTGAATTGCTAATGCAAATGCCCGCTGGCGTTGCTAATGAAGATAATGACTTTGCGCCAGAGACGCTTTACGGATTAGTACAACAGCGTTTAGATAAGTTAGCAGGGCAAGATGATGATGACGTTGAGTTGAACTTTTTTGCTAAATTGTTAGCTAGATTACGAATTATTTAGTGATCGGAGTTGTTTAGCGTACACGTGTTCGCTATCTTGTTAAGATTATCAGTCAACTAAGTGGTATCGATTTCAATGGAAAAAGCTAATAGTTTCACTAAAGAGCAACTTGTCGCATGTGGTCATGGCAATCTTTTAGGCCCAAATAGACCCCGTTTACCTGTAGACAATATGTTGATGATTGATCGTATCATTACCATTAATGAAGATGGCGGTGAATATGGTAAAGGTGAAATTATTGCCGAACTTGATATCACTCCAGATCTTTGGTTTTTTGATTGTCACTTTAAAGGCGATCCAGTAATGCCTGGTTGTTTAGGTTTAGATGCTATGTGGCAACTGGTGGGGTTTTTCCTGGGTTGGGAAGGCGCTGAAGGCAAAGGTCGTGCATTAGGTGTAGGTGAAGTGAAGTTCACCGGCCAAGTATTGCCTGAAGCTAAAAAAGTCACTTATAAACTTAACATTAAACGTAAAATTCATCGCAAGTTAGTGATGGGTATTGCTGATGCAACTATGGAAGTTGATGGCCGTCAAATCTACTCAGCTACTGATCTAAAAGTGGGTATTTTTAGCGATACGTCGACGTTCTAATCGTACGGATTTAGTTTTACGTAACTGTTATATTTCACTAATGCCCTCCGATACTTATCGCGAGGGCATTTTGTTGCGTGTGACTTAAGTATTACTTGTTAAATAGTCCATTAAGCCGACCATCAATACCTTCGCGCCACCCGCCTAACCAATGAGACCGTGAATCCAGATTTGAATGGGGACAAATCTCCTTAGAGCGCCCTCCAACTCCGGCTTGAAATCCTTTTGAAAATGCTCTGTCTAAACGATCTCTTTTCTGTCTTTTCATACATGAGTCCTCTTCATTGACGGGCTTCTATTTGACGTGGTGAAGTTGAAGCCTTAGCTATAGGAATAGAACGTTTTTTAATCGAAATCAATTAAAAAAAACATCATTTGACTGATTTTTTATTAAGGTGTTGAGAATTAAGTTAAAAAAAATCGAGGAATTTATCCTCGATTTTTTGTGCTATTAAACTGCCTCTAATTTGAGAAGCTATTTGCTAACTAACAGTAAAACTATTTTTTTACTCGGCGGCGGAACCATAATAATGGCAAGGCAAACAACCAAGCAAAACTGGCGGCGCCTTGACGCACATAAGGCTCTTCTTCAACACTATCAGAAGTAGTACATGCTTCACCTGAAGTTTGCTTCAAAATAACCATACGCGGTAAATAGGCTGTCACTGGAGCACCGTTACCATCTAATTTGAACAGAGGTAAACCATTGTCGCCAACAACCACATTACCAGTGATGGGATCTGTTTGATATTGTGGTTTACGAATAAATGCTGTGCCGACAATCGTCCCGTCTTCACTAATACCGTTCGCCTCAACGATTTTAATATCTGAACTATAGGTTAACGTCTCACCTGTGCCGTCTTGAATACTCACCTGATGACGAACCCATTCCCCGTCAGTATTTTGCTCATAGCCTTTAGAGCCACATACAAGACGATCGTTTAAGTTAACAAATTCACTGGTGTTATTATCAAATAAGAAACCCACTTTTGGACGGGGCTTTTCTTTGTCGTAAGTTGATTCAACATAACCAACGACTTGGCCTTTATTATTGATATCTTTAGGTTTGCTACTTAAATCCGACAATGTAGTTTGGAAGTCATTTGGCGTAACAATGCCTTGTTCAGGATTATTGGTATCTAAGGTGAAGAATTTATTACGTAAATAACCGCCAATATACTTTTGATAACTACCGACTAAAATACCATCATCATTTATATCATAAGCAATTGAGTTAGTGACTTCATCGTCCATTTTAACCCAATTATATTGATACTCTCCATTAGCATCCTTTTTCCAATAAGCGGCATCAAAATATAGCTTATCAGTATCACCGCCGCGATAAACGTGTGAACGTCCAGCAACATCACCAATACTATTAATGCCTAATGCTTGCGAGGTATAAATGAGCGTTGAATCTGCTGATGGCGTTAAGCCTAACGGTAATTCAGTACGACCTGGTACACCACTATCGTCTAAATTGTTTAAATCCCACACTAATGCGCGTGTTTGATAAAGAATATAACGACGGTTGTTAGTATCTGGATACTGAGAATCCTGAACACAAATTTCCAAAGGCGTAGGATTATCAGTCTCGGTATCTTGCGCACTGGTAATACAAGTATCAATACGATCTTTACTTGATGAAACTAATGCTGTGCTGCCATAACCAACAACGAGGTTATTATCATTTACACCAGCAGCAACAGATGAACCGCCTAGCTCTACGGTAGCGGCACTAATATCACCACTTTGAGCACGCTCATAAGTGGTATAAGGCGGCGATAATGAGAATTCAACATCGTCTTTTACAGCAACAGCGCGAAGCTCAAAGTCACGATAATACCAAAGTTTTTGGGTGGTACTGGTTCCAACATAAGGTAGGGTTTTTTCGACACCAGTATATGCGCCTACTTTGGTGCCATTACTGTTTAAACCATAAAAGAAAGTATCAATTGAATTAATAATTAACTCGCCATCACTGCCTACATCTGTAGGATTAGTGGTGCCAGCTAAGCTATAAAATGTCGGTGTCCAAGCGCCTTCAGCTGCGTTTGCACTGGTTGTTATGGTAAAGTTGTTTGCTTCAATAGGCTTTAGCACTGAATAGGTTATTTCTTCAGCACCAGATATACCGTCTTCAACATCAATAATGCCGCCGGCAATGTCTTCAGTGCTAAGTTTCTTTTTACCTTTTGAAATACCTACCACTTCATCTTGATTGTTCACGGCCATGGCATAGCCATTACGTGTACCGTCAATGGTGCCCTTCAAGTCGAAATTTTCGATATTAACAATTTCATATATGGGTGCAGCTTGTGCTGAACCAATTACACTTAATACACCTATCGCAACGAGGGACAAGGCTTTATCAAACTTTAACTTCATGTAACTATTCCTGTTTTATTATATTTTACTTCAGTGACTCAAGCTCTTCCCATCGCTCGAAGCAAACTTCTAAATTTTGTTCTTTTTCTGCTAACAACTGCAGTGCTTTATTAATCGAGTCTTGTGGTTGATTGTAAAAATCAGCACTACCGACAGTTTGCTGCAATTGGGCAATCTCTTGCTCGAGCTGTTCCATTTGGCTCGGAAGCGTATCTAATTCTTTTTGCAATTTATAAGACAGTTTTTTAGTGACTTTCTCAGGTGTGCTTACAGGCTTAGTTTCAACCACTGCGGAAGTTTGGACAACAGTATCTGCAACAGGTTCCTCAGAATAAAATTTTGCGCCTTGAGCAACGGCATCTTGGTAACCACCAACATACTCAGCCCATTGTCCATTACCGGCAAACCACCAACTGCTGGTAACCGTATTGTCGATAAATGCTCTATCGTGGCTCACAATAAGTAATGTTCCAGCAAAATCGGCAAGTAGTGACTCTAGCAACTCTAGTGTCTCAATATCAAGATCGTTTGTTGGTTCATCAAGAATAATAAGATTGGCTGGACGCAGTAACAATCTTGCTAATAGCAAACGGTTTTTCTCGCCACCAGAAAGGGCTTTTACTGGCGTACGTGCACGCATTGGCGAGAATAAGAAATCTTGCAGATAACTAAGAATATGGCGATCTTGGCCATTAATGGTAACGGTACTTTTACCCTCGCCCACGTTTTCTTCGACTGTTTTCTCAGGATCAAGCGCTTCGCGATACTGGTCAAAATAGGCGATATCTAGCTTGGTACCGACTTTAATTTCGCCAGATTGAGGTTGTAGCTTCTCGATCAACAACTTGATTAAGGTTGATTTACCACAGCCATTTGGACCAATTAATGCTATACGGTCACCACGTATGACAGTAGTACTGAAATCTTTAACTAAATTTTTATCCGGCAAATTATAGTTAACATTTTTAATATCAAATACTAACTTACCAGAGCGTTCGGTATCCGATACCGACATTTTGGCATTACCTTGGCGATTCAAACGTTCGCTGCGTTCGGTACGTAACGCTTTTAGCGCTCGAACACGACCTTCATTTCGAGTACGACGCGCTTTAACACCTTGACGGATCCAGGTTTCTTCGTCGGCAAGTTTTTTATCAAAGTGAGCATTTTTTTCTGCTTCTACGCGTAACCATTCTTGCTTACCATCCAAATAAGCTTGGTAGTTACCTGGAAATGAGACCACCACACCACGATCTAAATCGACGATACGGGTTGCCATTCTTTGAATAAAACCACGGTCATGGCTTACAAATACGATGGCACCTTTGAAACTTAATAAAAATTGCTCTAACCATTCAATGGTATCGATGTCTAAATGGTTGGTGGGTTCGTCAAGTAACAGTAAATCAGGGTTAACCACAAGTGCGCGAGCTAATGCCACTTTACGCTGCCAACCACCAGACAATTCATTTAATGGCTTATCAGGGTCTAGACCTAATAACTGACAGTTTTGAATAATCCGCGAATCTAATTGCCAACCGTTATTATGATCTAATACTTCTTGCAGACGCTGCATTTGGTTGAGCATACGTTCCATCTGCTCAGGATTAGCATCTGCAACATCGTGTGATAGTTGATGATACTTCTCTAACGCTTCGCCAATTTCTTTAAGACCTGCTGCAATATAAGCGTAAACGGTTCCAGTTTCAGCTTTAGGAGGATCTTGTTGTAAACGACTCACATTGACGTCATTGGCAATATTAAACTCGCCATCATCAAGCAGTACATCACCTGATAACACTTTCATTAAACTTGATTTGCCGGCACCGTTGCGACCAACGATACACACACGCTCACCTGGTTCAATGGTAAAGTCTGCATTAAGCAGCAAAGGAATGTAACCGTAGGCTAACGAGCCATTATTAATACGTACCAGACTCAATCTAAACTCCTAAAAAATCTTGTAATTGTGCGGCATCGAAAGGCCAGAATAACTCACGTTCACCCTGTACAAATACAGGGATGCTCATGCCATAACGCTCTGCAAGTATGGCGTTATCACATATATCGATGTGCTGATAATCTATTGCGGTTTGCTCAACCAATGCTTGGGCGATATCACACAGATGGCAACCCTCTGTGTGATATAACACATAAGCGACTGAACTATTTTTTTGCATGAGTCAGTAGCCACACATTATGGATATGCGGATTACGCTTATAATCCAGCGGTAAACATAAATGGTCAATATTCGTCACGTCGATACCTGCTTGGTTCAACGCTTCGATATCCATTTTAAATTTACGTTTGTTATTGGAGAAAATAAGCTCGCCATTTGGAGACAGTAGCTTAATCAACCCGCCTAACATCTCTGCATGGTCGCGTTGCACATCCCAACTGTCTTCCATGCGTTTTGAGTTAGAGAACGTAGGAGGATCAATAAAGATAAGATCAAACTTCTGGTGGCTGTTTTCTTTAATCCACTGTAAACAGTCTGCTTGAATAAAGTCATATTGTTTACCAGACAATCCGTTTAAGGCAAAGTTTTCTTTAGCCCAACTGATGTAGGTATTAGACATATCAATAGTAGTGACAGATTTTGCCCCGCCAATTGCAGCATGTACAGACGCAGAACCAGTATAAGCAAATAAATTAAGGACATTTTTACCCTTAGATTTATCACCCACTAATTTACGCGTAACACGGTGATCAAGGAACAAACCAGTATCTAAATAACCGGTTAAGTTAAGCTTGAATTTAGCACCGTATTCTTCAGTGATAACTTCTACTTTGCGCTCATCGATCTTCTGATACTGATTAGCGCCTTTCTGACGTTCACGAGTTTTTAACGTAATACGATCAGGATGGATCCCTAAAGCACTAGGCAATGCTAATAGCACATCACTAATACGGCGCTTGGTAACCGCTTCAGGAATTGTTGCTGGAGCAGAATACTCTTGGATAACCACATAATCGACATATCGATCAATCGCAACATTATATTCTGGTAAATCAGCATCATATAAACGGTAGCTATCAATACGTTCTTTTTTAGCCCATTTTTCAAACTGTTTAACATTCTTTTTAATACGATTAGCAAATGCTGGAGCTATGTCGATAATATCAACACCTTCAGGCAATTCAGGTACGTCGCGACGGGTACTGTTTGCGTGTAAAGTATAAATGTTAAAAGCACATTCTAATGCACCGTTAAACATTTTCATTTGCTTGTCGGCTTTAAGCTTAAGCGATGAAATGAGTTCAACATCACTGCACAGCATGGCAATTTTCCAGCCACCAAACTCTTTTTTAAACTTATCACCAAGTTGATAATAAAGTTGTAAAAGCTCAGTGACATTACCTAAACGCTCACCGTAAGGAGGGTTAGAGATCAAAAAGCCTTCGCTTACAGGAGGTGTGACATCGAGTGCATCAGACACGCTAAATTCAATTAATTCAGCAACACCAGCATTTTCAGCATTGCGTTTAGCGATAGAGATCAGGTGTGGTTCAATGTCTGAACCGTAGAATTTGAGTTTGCAACGGGTTTTCCCCAAAGTTGCACGCGCTTGAGCTTCGTCAAAAATAACCTGCCACATCGCTTTATTGTGGCTCTGCCAATTTTCGAAACCAAATTTCTCGCGTTTGAGTCCTGGAGCAATATCAGCAGCCATTAATGCCGCTTCTATTAGTACCGTGCCGCTACCACAAAATGGGTCAAGCACTGTAATTGGATTCGCTTGCCAGCCACTGCGTACTAACATATTGGCCGCGAGGTTTTCCTTTAATGGTGCTTCACCTGTAGTTGAACGGTATCCACGTTGATGCAATGACGCGCCAGAGAAGTTCATTGAAATAGTCAGCTGACCATTTCGATAATGGGCATCAATTTTAAAATCGGGATTAACACGTTCTACATCTGGACGAGGAGTCCCATCGTCACGAAAACGGTCAACAACCGCATCTTTAATTTTCAACGCGCCAAATTGAGTGTTGTTAATGAAACCACCCGTGCCGTGAAAATCAATACTGAATGTTTTCTTATGGGAAAAATGCGATGGCCAATCAATACAGTATGCCGCGTTATAAAGTTGCTCGGCAGAATCACAGCCTCCTTTATAGATCACTAATACGATACGGCTCGCTAAACGAGTCCATAGTGTGATTCGATAAGCCAGCTCTAATGGAGCAGTAAAATACACCCCAGCAACACTTTCTTTAACGTCGGTTGCGCCAAACTCTTTAAGTTCAGAAGCAAGGCTATATTCGAACCCCTTTGGGGCAGCAGCAAAAAAATTAAACATGTATTTAGTCAGTCATCGGTTACGCAAAATTCAGTGCAGCATTATACCTGTTCAAACACATAACCCCAACGACTTATCGAAATGGGCAGTTAAATTCCCTTATTTTAGGCTTAATAACCTTATATCGTTCGATAAAGCAGTAACTCGCTTATTTTACCAGCAAACAAATAGCTACAACCTAGATTTTACTTGCAAATAGAAACGGGGATCGCTATAGTTCGCCCCGCTTTGAAGCAGACAGTTAAGCACGCTAACCAGCGAGTTTAGTAAGCTAAATCAAAGTAGCGTCAATCGGACGCGGGATGGAGCAGTTGGTAGCTCGTCGGGCTCATAACCCGAAGGTCGTAGG
>NZ_JBGOOV010000014.1:48420-64603 GCF_041439795.1 Shewanella sp. 5S214 | reverse complement strand
CGGGCTCATAACCCGAAGGTCGTAAGTTCAAGTCCTACTCCCGCAACCATTTCTTAATCAATAGAATAAAAATAATTGATAGTGTTTTCGGACACAGGATAGAGCAGTTGATAGCTTGTCGGACTCAGCTTTTTATAAATAAAGAGTCGAACGTCGTAGTTTTTTATCAAGTCCTACTCCCTCAATCATTTCTTTAATCAATAGAATAAAAACAATTGATAGCGTTATATCGGACGCGGGATGGAGCAGTTGGTAGCTCGTCGGGCTCATAACCCGAAGGTCGTAGGTTCAAGTCCTACTCCCGCAACCATTTCTTAATCAATAGAATAAAAATAATTGATAGTGTTTTCGGACACAGGATAGAGCAGTTGATAGCTTGTCGGGCTCAGCTTTTTATAAATAAAGAGTCGAAGGTCGTAGTTTTTTATCAAGTCCTACTCCCGCAACCATTTCTATTAGTAAACTTCCTATATTCATCTAATACCTCATCGTAATGCAACCATTCCCATAGCTAAGCACAGCAATTAATGCCCCTTCGGACTCAATACTGTCATTTTTTAGAGGCTTGCTAGAAACTGCTCAATTGTTTTATAGATTAAGTCAGGCTGTCAGAAAAGGTCGTGTAAGTTCGAGCTTCGATAATCGTTAACTCTGTCTTAGGTAAGTTATGATTCAAAAAATAGCATACATCAAAGACATCATCTGCTCCTTATCACCGACAATAATGTGAACCGGAATCGTAATTGCTTCAAGGCTCCCTATAAAATCAAACTTATCACATGCATAAAAATCATTTCACATAACCCTAGGGCTTAAAGATATTTTGAGATGTCTATCTTCAATGTAATTCATCAGCCATTGTGCTAGTTAGCTCACAATGGTTAACTTATTACCTTGTGGGGGCTCTGGAAGGTGAAGTGTTACAGCGTTATCAAAAAACTGCTGTTGATACTCCCAAACAACAGGGTACATCCTCAACCATGCAGAAATATTAACGTCATTGTTAACGTCTTTTTTCTGATGTTATTTCGATATTGGCAACGCTAATTTCCACCAGCTGAGCATTCCACCTTCAAGTTGATACACATCAGTAAACCCAAACTGTTTAAACTTTCTAACTCCAGGAATACTTCGATGGGCAGAGAGACATATAACGACAGTGGTTATCTCTTGTGATAATTGCAGCTGTTTTATCGTGTTAATGGAAAGCGATGTAATGGGCAGGTTTAGCGAACCTTCTATATGCGACTTGTCCCATTCCATTTTTGATCGAACATCTACTATTTGAATGCTATTTTTCTGAAGTCGCTTAAACACCGCTTGGGCGTCCATTTCAGGTACTTTTCCAAATGGTAGCCACTGAGCCAGATTGTTTAATATCGACATGACATACTCCAAATATTGCTGCCTAATGCGTATGCCTAATCAGGCTTGATTGAAAAATATTGATTGGTTCCAAGGCATCAAATGAATAATGATGACTTTAGGTTTATATCAAAATCACTATCAATGGTCATTATCGATAATCTCTATGGCAATCATATCTGCCACATAAGCCAATTCATCAAGCTTTGATTAACATAGATTGTATTGGTATCACTAACGTTAAATCTAACATGAAGCAGCACCTAAGCAATACTCAAGTACCAGAGCTAGCGACTATTTAACATATCTCTACTCTAGTGCTACAGTGATAATAAAAATGCCGAAAGATCTCTCATTCGGCATTTTTACAATCTAAAATATTGATTTAAATAAAGTTACTTCAACCAATGTTTTACTCTGGTGCGATTATTATTGTCCCGGCTTTGCTTAATTAATTCATCATCGGCTCTAACTTGAGTCGTTTTTGCTAATCGGTCATAAAGCAACACATTCACTGAAGCCGCTAAATTCATACAGCCCACTGTGGGGACGTATACAACATTCTCAGCAGCATCAATTAATTGCTGTGGAATAGTGCCATCTTCTGGGCCAAATATATAAAACGCATTTTCGGGATGAATAAATAAAGGCAGCGGCGTAGCACCTACTACCAGATCAACACAGACTATCGTCGCCCCTTCTGGCACGCTATCGAGTAGTGATTCGACACCCACCAGAGGAATCCGTTTAGCTGCATCTTTAGTGTCGACATCGTATTGAGCATCTCCTGACTTCGCTGCTAATTCGTAGCGTTTTCCGGTATAGCAAACATTATCAACACCGTAACAGCCTGCTGCACGCATAATACCGCCAACATTAACCGGAGTCTTAGGATTGACTAAACCAATAGTCACTTGCGAAGAAGGATTTACCATAAAAGCTGTTTATCTATTCCAGTTATGCTGCTTGAGCAACAATACGTTGACGTAATTGCTGCCACGCAGCTTCCACTAATGAAAAATCATGTTCATCTAATTCTTCATTTGCCAAGGCAAGGCACTTAACTAATTTTTGATCCAGTGCTGCTAAATCTTGTTCAGCCTCTATTTCTAATTCGGCTAACACAACGGCGACATGGCCTTGTAAATAACCACAAGCAAACAATGCATCATCGTCGCTGTGGCTAACACTGTCTTCAATCCAGGACTCTAATGCTGCATCGTACTGTTCTAACATGTTCTAGTTCTCCACTAAATCTGGGTTGGCTACTTGATACATCACGTAATCATGGTAACCCGTGACTATTTTGTAATAGCCAGTGAGTGCTTTATCTAATTCAGGGTCGCCACTATCCACAATAAGTGGCCTGCCTTCAAGTGCTTTTAACTTAGTTTTTGTCGCTAAGATTAAAATATTGTCTTTTTCTATTTGTCTGATGAGATCAGGTGACAACTGCTGATTACCTCGACCTAAAATATGCCCTTGCCCGCCGATTAAAGTGATCACCAGTTTTACGCTGGGATACGTTTTTTTATCCGCAATGAACGTGAGCAGTTGCTGCGCCGTTACATCCTGAGCCATAATCTGTTTATGTTGAATAACATCAACACCGAGCAAGGTATTAGCTAAGCCTAAATCTTCCATTACGGCGGCAACAGTGCTGCCAGACCCCATAATATAAAGTTCATCGTCCATGGATTCAATTATGTCAGCGGCAATGTCGGCCAGCACTAATTCATCGACTTCTTTTCCGCCCATTTTAACGGCTTGTATGTAACGCGGCTCTGCAGGAACCGTCATCTCACCGAATCGTCTCGCTTTTACAATGCCTTGCCTAAACGCAACTTCATCGATATCCATAACATCGGCTGACATCAAACTGACTAACTCACCGTTTAATAGCATACGGACCACTACACCCGATGCATGCGGAGTAATGCCATACACTCCAGAATGAATTTTCACTCCAGCGGGAACGCCCAGTACAGGGAAAGAATCATCAACAACAGCGTAAATATCACGAGCAGTACCATCACCACCGGCAAATAACAGCAAATCTAATTGATGCTCAAGTAAGCATTTAACCGCTTGCTGTGTATCTAGCGCAGATGTTTTTTCAGCAGAGCGAGTCTCAATAGCGCGATACACCTCTTGAGTGCTAAAGCCCATTTGGCGACATAACAACCCGCCCATGTCACCAGATGCGGTAATAATATCGATTTGTTCAGCAAACGGTAAAATGACATCCAAAGCCTGTTGCATACGTTGTTGTGCTTTAGGTATGGCGCCTTTAGCTAAGGCTTCATTAGCTACACCATCAGAGCCTTTTAAGCCGACACTCCCGCCTAAACCAGCGAGTGGATTAATGATAATTCCTAAGCGAAAACGTTTCACATCAACTCCTTGCTATAACGACAATACTGTTTTAATTAACCATGAGCAGTGGTTGTATTTGTAGCTGCTTCACCATTGATGTTAGGGATCATCAGTACCGCAAACATTGATAGCAATGCACAGCTTGCAGCAAATACCCACACCCACATGGTTTGACTACCATCGCCCCAAATCATGCCGCTTATCCATGTACCTAGTGCACCGCCCACGCCAAAACTAACACTGGCATATAATGCCTGCCCAGTGCTGCGGTGACTGACATTAAAATGCCGATGAATAAAATGAATTGATGCTGCATGCACTAAGCCAAAGGTAAATGCATGTAATAATTGGCTGACGATTAATAATGAAACATGTTCAACGCCAAACGCTAACAGTAACCAGCGAACCGAAGTCAGCAAAAGACTCACCACCAGTAACACTCGAATACCATATTGGCGGATAAGACGCGATGAATAGAAAAAGATCACAATTTCAGCTAAAACGCCTAAAGCGACCAGTATTCCAGCAATTGTTTCAGAGTAGCCGACCTGTTTTAAATACAATACAAAGAAGCCATAAAATGGCCCTACACTCATCTGCAATAACATTGCCGATAACATAAACCACACTAATGATGCATCAAATGTCAGCTTGGGCCGTTCAGATTTATTGACCACCACACTGCGATTAGCGGGTAATGGGAGCGAGCAAGCAAATAAACCTAAAAATAATATCATCCCCATATAAGGCAATACTTCTGGCCCCCAGTGATCAATTGCCAGGCCACCACTGATCACCAGCACGATATATCCCACACTGCCCCAACTGCGAATAGCCCCATAACGCTCTGATTTATCACCTAAGGTTTCTAAGGTAATTACTTCTAATTGAGCAAGAATCGAATTCCAAAAGAAGGTATAAATAGCCAGACTGACCGCGAGATATATGAAGCTACCATCAAAGAAAAAACTGGTGTAAGTAATCGCGGCGGCAAAGGATCCGAGCTTAATCAGTTCTGAGCGCATACCAGTGCGATCGGCCACAGCAGCCCACACATTAGGCGCAACAATTCGAGTCGCCATCAATATTGCCAAGAGAAAACCAATTTCTTGGGCATTGAATCCTCGACTATCAAAGAAAACGCCCAAATAGGGAACCATAATGCCGAGAATGGAAAAAAAGAAAAAATAACAAGCGCCGAGCCAGCGTAAATCTGGCTCGGCGCGCTTAACTGAGGACATTAGCGCATTCCGATAACTGGCGTTTGACTGGTTACATCATGGTTTTGAGCACGATGTCTTAATAAATGATCCATTAAAACAATGGCTAGCATCGCTTCAGCAATAGGAACTGCACGAATGCCCACACAAGGATCATGGCGACCTTTGGTGATCATCTCAATACTCTCGCCCTGCACTGTAATGCTTTGGCCTGGCACGCTAATGCTTGAGGTGGGTTTTAACGCAATATTGGCAACGACTGGCTGACCAGATGAAATTCCACCCAAAACGCCACCAGCATGATTAGAGGCAAAACCTTGTGGAGACATTAAGTCGCGACCTTCTGAACCTTTTTGAGTAACAACCCCGAAGCCATCACCAATTTCAACACCTTTAACCGCATTAATGCCCATCAATGCATGGGCAATATCGGCATCGAGACGGTCAAATACTGGCTCGCCTAAACCCACTGGTACACCAGTCGCGACAACGGTAACTTTAGCACCAATTGAGTCGCCGGATTTGCGCAAGCCACGCATATACTCATCTAATGCTTCTAATTTAGCGACATCAGGAAAGAAAAATGCATTTTGTTCAATTTGAGCTAAATCGATAGTCTCAGCACAAATAGGTCCTAATTGAGCAAGGTAGCCATAAATTTCAATGCCATGAACTTGCTTGAGATATTTTTTAGCTACAGCACCCGCGGCAACACGCATTGCCGTTTCACGCGCAGACGAACGGCCACCGCCACGGTAATCACGCATGCCGTACTTTTGCTGATAAGTATAATCAGCATGACCGGGACGGAAGGTGTCTTTAATATCGGAGTAATCTTGGCTGCGTTGATCGGTATTTTCAATCAATAAACCAATAGAGGTGCCAGTGGTTTTGCCTTCAAAGACACCTGACAAAATTCTCACTTCATCAGCTTCCCGACGAGCAGTAGTATAGCGAGACGTGCCAGGACGACGGCGATCTAAATCATGCTGCATATCTTCAACTGTTAGCTCAAGTCCTGGCGGACAGCCGTCAATAATACAACCTAACGCGACACCATGGCTTTCACCAAAAGTTGTCACCACAAAATTTTGACCGATACTATTTCCTGACATGAGCGTTAACTACCTCTATTTAAATTTACAGTAATGCGTTTGCTGTACCTGCCTATTATTCACTATCTTTATAGATGGCGAAAAGTGATTCATTTTCAACTAGCTGATCACGGGTCAATACAAACACACCATCACCGCCAAATTCAAAATCAACCCAAGTAAATGGCATATCCGGATACTGCTCAATCAAATGCACCATTGAATTACCAACTTCAACGACCAGTAAACCGGTTTCGGTAAGATAATCTGCTGCATTAGCTAAGATACGCTTGGTTAAATCTAAGCCGTCATTACCAGATGCTAATCCAATCGCAGGTTCGTGATGATACTCTTCTGGCATGTCACCAATATCTTGGGCATCTACATATGGCGGGTTAGAAACAATTAAGTCGTAATGTGGGCCTTTAGAAATAGCCGAGAATAAATCAGATTGCATAGGGAAAACACGATCTAACACGCCCAATGATTCAATATTAATCTGAGCAACTTCAAGCGCATCTTCACTAATATCTAATGCGTCCACTTCTGCATCTTCAAATGCATAAGCACAAGCAATGGCAATACAAGCACTGCCAGTACACAAATCCATAATGCGATTAACTGGCTTGTTGTACAACCAAGGGCTAAATTGATTATTAATCATTTCAGCAATCGGTGAACGCGGTACAAGCACGCGTTCATCAACATAAAATTCAAGTCCGGCAAAATTGGCTTTATTGGTTAAATACGGTACAGGTAAGCGCTCACGAACTCGACGAATGATCAACTCAACGATTTTGTGTTTTTCGCTACTGGTTAAATTACTTAAAATAACTTGCTGGCCGATTTCTTCAGGTAAGTGTAGAGCATGAAAAACCAATGCAATCGCTTCATCCCAAGCATTATCCGTTCCGTGCCCATAATAAATATTGGCATCATTAAAACGGCTAACAGCCCAACGTAACATATCAGCGATGGTACTTAACTCAGTGACAGCTTCATCTACAAAGATCTTATCCAAAACACACTCCTTAAAAATTGTTCTGCGCTATTGTAACTGATGTCTATTAAGATGACCTAGAATTCAATACAATACGCTTATGAAACACGATAATTATGCAGACTCATCGCTGTTTAGTGCATTAATCGCAGATATCAAACCGCTACGGCAAGATACTCACCACTTTAAACAGCCAGTCAAAGCCAAACAACAGTTCGAAACCAAAGAACGTCAGATTCATGCTGATAGTTATTTTTCGGACATATATCAGCCGCTTATGCCGGTCGATGGACCTATGCGCTGGATTAATTCCAACACAGATAAACATGAATTGAAACGTTTAAGACGCGGGGACTATTCACCCGACCTATTGTTAGATTTACATGGAATGCGACAAGCAGAAGCCAAACTTGAATTAGCGGCGCTGATTCAAGCATGCGTTAAGCAAAGCATAATATGTTGCAGTGTTATGCACGGTTATGGAATGGGAATTTTAAAGCAACAAACGCCAATGTGGCTAGCACAACATCCAAACGTAAAAGCCTTTCACCAAGCACCAAAAGAATGGGGCGGCGATGCAGCGTTGTTAGTATTGATTGATATTGGTGATCATCCTCACCGACGTTAATTTGAGAAAATAAGCACGGACAGTAAAAAGGTAAGTAATCACTTACCTTTTTTGCAAACTGGTTTTATGCAACACGCAATTACCATTACACAACAACTTGATGTGGTGCTGTCATTGCTACGAAACTGGCATTTTGAGCATGTTTGTCAATATGAGCCACTGCAGAAGTAGCAAACAAAGGCGGTTCCATACCAGCCACAAGCTCACTAACCATAAAGCCTAAAAGAGGCATATGAGCAATAACCAAGACATTATCTGCCTTATATTGTTCGGCATAAGCCAAGACAAGATCAACCGCTCTTATTGCATCACCGGAAGGAGTAACATCGTCAAGTACCAGCAACTTACGCGGTTCAGGTAAGTGTTTACTGACTTTTTGCCATGTTTGCTGAGATCGTAAATACGGACTCACAATCACCAAGTCAAAATGACTGACTTGTCTTGCTAACCAATTAGCCATATCGCCCGTCTGAATTCGACCATTGTCAGTTAACTTTCGTTCTCTGTCTGACGGTGCATTCAAACTCGCTTCACCATGGCGCATCAAAAATAGCTGCATACTTCTCTCAAGATATTTTTATTCTCATTATGACCCAATTGTAGCGTTAATCCCCGTAACAACAAACCTAGAATTAAGCATATTAAGATAAACTTTAGTCGATAATAGGATAAAACTGCCCAAGGTAATTTGCTAAAAAGTAATAACAAGATCAATATATAACAAGTTATCTTTTCTGGAGCCTCCTCTTGCCTGAATTTCCAGCAGTTTATAAAAGCCAAAATGATCATCGCCAGTATCAATATCGAGTGTTAAATAACCAACTCAAAGTACTGCTGGTTGAAGATATGCAATCAAATCAAGCCGCTGCTTCTATGGCAGTGAGTGTTGGTCATTTTGACGATCCGGTTGAGCGTCCTGGTATGGCACATTTTCTTGAACATATGTTGTTTTTAGGGACTGAAAAATATCCAGACTCAGGCGAGTATCATGCTTACATTAATCAACATGGCGGCAGTAATAATGCATGGACAGGTACTGAACAAACAAATTTTTTCTACAGTATTAACGCTGAAGCCTTAGAAGGTTCACTAGACAGATTTAGTCAATTTTTCATTGCACCTAAGTTTGATTTAGAGCTGGTTGATAGAGAAAGGCAAGCAATCGAATCTGAATTCAGTTTGAAATTAAAAGATGACATTCGCCGTGTTTATCAAGTCCAAAAAGAAACCGTTAACCCAAAGCATCCGTTTTCAAAATTCTCTGTAGGTAACCAAAAAACCTTAGCAGGCAAACAAGCAGGCATAAGAGATGAACTGCTGGCTTTTTATCAACAACATTACAGCGCAAATATCATGACATTGTGCGTGGTAGCCCCCTGCCCTATAGCCAAACTAGAAAGCATTGTTGAGCAATACTTTTCAAACATCCTCAATAGAAATGTAAGTAAACACTATCCTTGTGAAGCGTTGATAACAAAGGCTGAACAACAAAAGCACATACAAATAATACCGTTAAAAGATCAAAAACGAGTCAGTATTAGTTTTTCCCTGCCAGAGATAGACCAATTTTATAAACGCAAACCGCTTACATTTATCAGCCACTTACTCGGTAATGAAAGTCCGGGAAGTTTGCTTTCGTATTTAAAAATACATGGGCTAGCCAATAATTTATCTGCGGGCGGCGGTGTTAACGGCTACAACTTTAAAGATTACTCAATTAGCATACAATTAACCGACAAAGGATTGATAGAACTTAATGAAGTGGTTAGCTGTGTTTTTGAATACATCGAGCTAATTAAACAGCAAGGTATTCAAGCGTGGCGTTACCAAGAACGAGCCAACTTACTTGATACGGCATTTCGGTTTCAAGAACAAATTAAAACCTTGGATCTAGCGAGTCATCTTAGTATTAACATGCACCATTACGATATTGAAGACATTATCTATGGCGACTATCGTATGGATGAGATGCTCGAGGATGAAACTACACAACTGCTTGGCATGATGTCGGTGAGCAATATGCGTTTGCTCACGGTAGCGAAAGAGTCTCAAGTCGATAGTCACGCTGATTGGTACAACACTCCTTATCAGGTTAGAGCATTACAGCCTCAGCAAATCGCAAAATGGTCATTAGTCTCCATAAGAGATGAGCTCAAGCTGCCTGAAAAAAATCCGTTTATTGTCGCCAATCCGCAAGCTCGAGCAAACAAAAGCAATACACAAGTACCAACCATTGTTGCTGAAGGCGAAGGTTATCGCATTTGGCATAAAAAAGATGATGAATTTAATGTCCCTAAAGGGCATTTATATTTATCGCTAGACTCAGAGCAAGCTAGCTCAACACCAAGACAAGCAGCATTAACAAGACTGTACGTTGAAATGCTAATTGATTACCTAGCAGAACCAACATACCAAGCAGAGGTTGCTGGGCTTAACTATAATATTTACCCCCACCAAGGTGGTATTACTCTGCATTTAACCGGTTTTACTGGTAACCAAGAAAAACTGCTCACTCTAATCATCAATAAAGCCCGCGAGCGTAACTTTACCGAACAACGTTTTAACATGATTAAAAATCAGATATTACGTAGTTGGAATAACGTTGCTCAAGCCAAACCGATATCACAGTTATTTACCAGCCTAACCGTGACACTGCAAAAAAGAAGTTTTGAACCGACCAGAATGGCTGAAGAACTTACGCTGCTGAGCCTTGATGATTTACATCAACATGTAAGTGTATTTTATGAAAAATTTTATCTTGAAGGTCTGGTATACGGTGACTGGCTGGTTGAAGAAGCGCAGCAACTAGGCAAGCGCTTACAGCATTTATTATCATTAGTCACAAAACCAAGCGCAGAAGCATCACGCGAATTGATTAATCTGGATAAAAGAGGTTCATTACTGCGGGAGAAAACAATTGCTCATCAAGATAGCGCGATTATTGTTTACTATCAGTCCCGAAAGGCGACTCCCGAACGTGTTGCATTATTCAGTTTATTAAACCATACGATGTCATCAACCTTTTTTCATGAACTGCGCACCAAACAGCAATTGGGCTATATGGTGGGAACAGGTTATTTACCGTTAAACAGACACCCTGGAATAATTTTTTATGTGCAGTCTCCTACTACGGGGCCAAGGCAACTTCTTGAAGCTATAGATGAATTCATCGCTGACTTTAATTATGCAGTGATGCAAATAACGAATGAACAATGGGAAAGCACCAAGCAAGGCATGATTAGCCAAATCATGGAACACGATACCAACCTAAAAACCCGCAGCCAACGCTACTGGGTAAGCTTAGGTAATCGAGACTATAAATTTAATCAACGTGAAATGGTCGTATCGGAAGTCGAAAAACTCACCAGAGCAGACTTGATTAAGTTTATGGTCGCGCACATGCGCAGTAAAGATTGTGATCGTTTAGTCCTATTTAACAGTGGAGATCAACATCTCAATCAAGCAAGCTTAAGTTCAGATAATATGATCGAAGACTTAAAAACATTTAAACAGCAAGCTGATAAATTTCAGTTTTAGCAAATGTCTTTAGCTAAAAGGCGTCATATACCAAGTAGGCTACCATTATGTTAACAAATCGTCTTAGCTACAATTAATAGTACGAAATACCAAATAAAACTTTCGTATTAGTTAACCAGTTGATTAAAAAATAGTTATTTAAGCATTTTATGGTAATAATTGACTAATATTCTATCAATCAGACCTTTTTTGTTAACATGCTTTTGACAAAGCCCTTAGTTTCTGAAAAAGTAGACAAATCATCGACTTCTTTGCGGCATCGAAAGAGAATAAGTATAAAAATTATGCCTAAAATTTTACTCTTCATATGTGTTTATTTTATTTTTAGCTTCAGCGCAACAGCCATTGAAGCTGACAAAACAGAATCAAACTTCGATCTACTGCTAAATTATACTAACTACGGCGTTGCAGATGGTTTATCCCAGGACACCGTAACGGCGATCGTTGAAGATGCGGAGGGTTATGTATGGGTTGGTACAATCAATGGCTTAAATCGTTTTGACGGTAATGAATTTAAGCAATTCTATGCCGATGATAATGCAAATTCTCTACCCAGCTCTTTTATTCGTAATTTACTGATTGATGACAATGGTGTTCTGCAAATCGGGACAGATAAAGGTCTCGTTCAATTTGATAAAGAAACAGAATCATTCACTAAAAACAGTATCTCAACTCAAATTGGTGAACAAGCTATTTGGTCTATATCAAAGCAAGATGGTGAAATCTTTGTTGGCTTGAATGGCAAATTTATATCTTATAAAAATAATAACCAACACTTCATTTTTGAAGATATAAAATTAAAAGAAATAAAAAATGTAATTAAATTAGATGATTTTTTTTACATTAGAAATTATGAAGGCGATATTTTTAAAAAAGACGTCAACACTCTTAATAAAATATTAAGTAAATCTAATGACATTATAAATTTCAACAACAATATCATCACAGCAACCGATCAAGGTTTGTTTGTCCTTAATGAAGAAATAAAAAAAATATCTGAATTGAAATTAACAGACTTATCCATTAACTCTAGCAATAGAGATAATATTATCGGACTATACGAGAACAAACTATTTAATCTTGAAATTATTAATAACAAAATAGAGTGGAACTCTATCGGTGAGATTCAAGTTGAAGGTGAAAAATTCATTAAATCATTCATCTCCATATACAAGGAAAATCTTTATATCTCAAATTATAATGATGGGTTTATAAAAATCTCGCCCGAAAATAATTATGTAAAAAAAATAAAAGGCACACCTCAAAATATATGGTCAACATCAAAATATAAAAAAAATATATACTTAGTTAATGATGAAAGCAATATATATGTCTATAATGAAAATGTGATTTTAAAAAAAACAATTAAGACATCATTACCTCATGGGCCAAAATCAATATTATTGATTAATGAAATAGCATTTGTCGGCACAAAGTCTGGTTTGTTTATAATAAATATAGAAAATGGTATTGAGAAAAAAATAAATGATGATTTAATAGTTAGTATAAAATATAACGAAAATGAAAATAAAATCTATAGCTCAAATTTCAAAGGTGAAATACAGGTTCTATCTCCAACGGGTGAAATTACAGAGAAAATAAATACAAATTTCAGCTATCCGATCTATGACATGATTAAAATAGGCTCTAAGTTATGGATAGCATCTCAAGCAGGCCTTCTATTATGGGAGAATAATAATATAACAAAAGTTTTCCATGACGATATAGTTTTTAATATAGCTTTTAATAAAAATAAAATCTACTTTGGTACTCGAAGTGCTATTTACTCGATGGACAGCAATACAACTACTAAACCAAAAATGATATTTAACAGAAAAAAATTAATATATTCCATGGCTTTCATTGACAACATACTTATTGCATCGTCGAATAGAGAAGTTTATATTATTGACACAGAGACAAGTGTCGCTCACACTCTTAACATTGAGAATGGTGTATTAAAAGACTATAACACTCAGTCGTTATTGGTGATGAATAAGTCTGTATTATTTGGCGGGCCCGATGGGCTTAGTTTAGTAGAGCCGAATAAGATATTAACCGCAATGTCAAAAAACTCCACTGATAAAATAAAATTTACGGATTTCCTCTTATTCAATAGCCCTGTCAATATTGGATCAAAAATCCTTAATAAACCTATAGATAACCTTAATGAAATCACATTAAAATATTCAGACTATCCATTTACAATAAAATTTAATATTTTAGGGAAGAATAATAACGATTTTGAATTTTTCTATTATTTAGAGGATTTAGAAAAGAACTGGTTGTCCACGAAAGGAAATAACAGTGTAACCTATACAAATTTATCAGCTGGAAAATATACTTTTAAACTATATTCTGAAAATAGGCTTTCAGGTAAAAAAACTGATGTTAAAAGTATAAAAATATTAGTTACACCTCCTTGGTGGTTATCTTTAGAAGCCAAGTTGGTATATGGAATGTTTATATTATTCCTTATAGTTTTATCTTTTAAAGTTATCATTCGCCGACGAGAGATTCAAAAACAAATAGCCCAAAGCGAAGAGCGGTTAAAACTTTCTTTGTGGGGAAGTGGCGATGAAATGTGGGATTGGGATATTGAAAGTGGCAAAATTTACCGCTCGAACATCTGGGGCTCTTTAGACTTCCCTCAAGACGGCCGTCGCTCGGGTAATCCTGATGAAGAAAGTAATATCCACCCTCTCGATAGAGAACGGGTGACCAAAGCGTTAAATGATCACTTTAGCGCACTGACAGACCATTTTGAAATAGCATATCGAGTCAAAGCACGTAACCAGCAATGGATATGGATTTTAGATAGAGCAAAAATTGTCGAGCGCGATCAAAAAGATCGACCTTTGCGTATGACTGGTACAATTAAAGACATCAATAATATAAAACAAGCAGAAGAGCAATTGCGTTTATTCGCAAGAGCTATTGAAAATATCTCTGAGGGGATGTTTATTCTTGATGAAAAATATCAATTTGTTGAAGTAAATGAAGCTTGTTGTGAACTCAGTGAATTAACAAGAGAAAAATTTGTCGATGAAATACTCAACTTCTCTCGCTATCCAGCGAGCTATTCTGAACAAATAAGAAACTTACTAAAACAACAAGGTCGTTGGAGCGGCGAAATTGAAGCCAGTAAAGGTAAAGACAATTTTTTCTTAATGGAGCTAACCATTGATGCCATCTACAATGAACAAGGTGAAACCAGCCATTATGTCGGTGTTTTCTCAGATATAACACGTCGTAAACAACAGGAAGAAGAGCTCAGAAAGCTGACCAACAATGACTTACTTACCGGTTTACCTAATCGTTCTAGTTTGCAAGTCACACTAAGTAACCTAGTCAAAAAAGATATTCATCATACGTTAATGGTGCTTGATTTAGATAATTTTAAGCGTATTAACGATTCTTTAGGCCATCAGATTGGTGATGATTTATTAATTGGTGTAGCAGAGAGAATTAAATTAGCCATTCCCAAACATGCCAGCCTATACCGCCTTGGAGGAGATGAATTTGCCTTACTCGTCGATCAACATCCTGATATAGGTGCATGCGCCGCCATTGCCACACAAGTGATTAATTGTTTAAAGCCGGCTTTTATTCTTAATAATGATTCACTCGTACTCGGTATTAGTATTGGTATTGTGCTTTACCCTGAAGATGAGCAAAACGAGCAAGCATTATTACGTAAAGCAGACATCGCCATGTATCACGCAAAATCTGGTGGTGGTAATCGCTATCAGTTCTATTCAGAATCATTAAACCAAAACGCATTACGTCAACTTGAAATAGAAACCTTAATCAGAGAAGCACTCAAAGACGATTTATTTGAAGTCTATTACCAACCTAAAATTGATGTGAAGAAAGATCGTCTCACCGGTATGGAAGCATTAGTAAGATTAAATCATCCTAAATTAGGCTTGATAGGACCGAATGAATTTATTCCTTTGGCCGAAGAAAATGGTTTGATTGTTGAAATTGGTGACGTGGTGCTAAGAAAAGCTTGCTTTGCCGCGCAAAAATGGCTCGAATCAGGCCTGTTTAGTGGCAGAGTCGCTGTCAATTTATCGTCAAGGCAATTTGCTCTTCCTGATCTGCAACAACGAATAGAGTCAATTTTACGACTCACAAAATTACCAGCTAAACACTTAGAACTTGAGATCACTGAAGGGACTGTGATTAAAAATCCAGAGCAAGCGATTAAGGTGATGCAACAATTAGCAAAAATGGGCGTTAGCTTGGCACTTGACGACTTTGGTACCGGTTACTCCTCTTTGTCATATCTAAAAAGATTCCCGATTAACTGCTTAAAAATTGATAAAACCTTTGTCGATGACATTGATAAATCCGACCGAGATCTCAAGATGGTCGATTCAATTATTACCATAGCCCACAATATGGGACTGACTGTGGTAGGTGAAGGTGTAGAACAAACGGCTCAATTAAACATCTTAAAAGCACTTAATTGTGAGGAAATTCAAGGATATATATACAGTAAACCTATTAGAGAAGCCGACTTTGAGCTAATGCTTGCTGCCGATAAACTTAAGTTTGATACCATCAACGAAATCCAAATAAAAAAATAAGTCACTCTCTCTTATATTTGGCATAACAAATGCAGGTACAAGTTCAGTTGTCAAAATAATATTGTTATTTAACCCTGAGCCTGAATTACTAAATATAAGAGAGATTAAAATGATTAAAGGAATTATTACAGTAGCAGTTTTATCGGCATTATCTATCGTTAGCGTTACTATGGTAAATGGACTTGAAAATCAGATAACCGGTATTCCTGCAATCAAAGTCCTAGACACCCAAACAGCCGGTATTCCTGCAATCAAAGTCCTAGACACTCAAACAGCCGGTATTCCAGCAATCAAAGTCCTAGACACAAAAACAGCCGGTATTCCTGCAATCAAAGTCCTAGACACACAAACAGCCGGTATTCCTGCAA
>NZ_JBGOOV010000014.1:1986-48321 GCF_041439795.1 Shewanella sp. 5S214 | reverse complement strand
TGCCGGTATTCCTGCAATCAAAGTCCTAGACACACAAACAGCCGGTATTCCTGCAATCAAAGTCCTAGACACTCAAATAGCTTAAGGAGAACCCTATGTTTACTTCTCTAAAAATAGCACTTGGTTTAGCAAAACCAGCTCGTAAAAAAGTAAAATTGCCTGAAGGTTTAAATCACCTTGAAGTTATCCAAGCCAGAGCTTGGTGGAAGTAATTCTTAAGATACTGATGGTTAACCATCAGCCATAAAAAAGGAGCATAAGCTCCTTTTTTGTTATTTGAAATATGAATTTTGATATAACAAACTGAAATGAGATTAGCCTTCTATGCTATAACGGCCATATCGCCAAACCTTCATATCAGCTAAGCGTTTGTGTGTGCTAAACAATGGGTAAGTAAGTGGCCCTAGTATACAACCAACACATCCCCACCGCTTTACTGCTAATCCATGCTTATAAGCTGCAAAACCAAATAGAAAACCACTACTAATACTCAATAAAACAAGCATGAATAACCAACTGAACTGCATTATCGCAAACTCCAAATAAGTCAGTAAATTAAATAACTCAGTAAATCTCATCCCTACCAGCACATCATTACGACTCATCTTTGACTCGCAAGTCATAATATTAACGCCATCAGATCCAAGCTATGACAGCTTAATGGCGAAATATCACCCACATAATAGTTTACGCTATCATCATCAACAATGAGTATTATACCCTAAAGAGGCATCTATCTGATTAAAAATCAGGCAAAAGCATGCCTTAAATAAATAAAAAAGCGGCAAACAATTGCCGCTTTTTTACAACTTGATAACTTTTTATTCGCTAAATAAAAACAGCCTTATTACTTTTTATAAAATTGGCTTCTATCACTGGCCATTTTGACTAACGTGTCGCACGGTGCGAAACGGTCACCGTAGAGTGATTGATAGCCGTGTAAAGTTGCCACTAAATTGCTCGCACCTAAGGTGTCGATATAACGGAACGGGCCACCTAAGAATGGGGGGAAGCCAATACCGAATATCGCACCGATGTCACCATCTCTTGCAGAGGCAATAATCCCCTCTTCCAGACAACGAACGGCTTCATTAAGCATTTGAATGGTACAACGCTCTGCAACATCTTTTGCTTCTTTATCTGAAGCTATTGCGATATCGAGTACCTTATAAACTGACTCATCAACCAATTTGGCTTTTTTAGCTTTAGGCCCGTATTGGTAGAAACCTTTGCCATTTTTACGACCTTTACGGTCATCGGCTAATAACTTGTCAAAAGCTGCGGGGGCTTTAAAACGATCGCCGAGCTCTTTTTCTAAAATTGGCGAAATTTTAGCTCCTACGTCAATGCCCACTTCATCGAGCAACGTCATTGGCCCCACAGGGAAACCAAACTTGACTAACGCGCGATCTAGATGCTCAACACGCTGACCTTCAAGTAATAACTGTGCCGCTTCGTTCATATACAGGGCTAGAATACGGTTAACGTAAAAACCAGCACCATCTTGAACTACGATAGGTGTCTTTCCTTGCTTGCGTGCGAACGCCACTGTAGTAGCAATGGTTTCGGGTGATGTGGTTTTATGCGCAATCACTTCAACTAAGGGCATTTTTTCTACCGGAGAGAAATAATGTAAACCGATCACATTTTCAGGACGGCTTGCCGCTGCAGCAATCTGACCAATAGGTAAAGATGAAGTGTTCGATGCAAAAATGGTGTTTTCACCACATTCACGCTCAACATCCTGAACCATTTTATGTTTAAGCGCTAAGTCTTCAAATACCGCTTCAACCACGATATCGGCATCTTTAATACCGGTATATTCAGTGGTTGTTGTCATTAATGCCATGACATTATCACGCGCGATGGGTGTCATATGACGACGTTTTACGCCTTTATCTAAAAGCTTGTAAGCATATGATAGTGCGTTACTGAGTCCCTGCTCTGAAATGTCTTTTACACGTGCTGGAATTTTAGCTTTAGTAGTCGTAACAGAGGCAATACCACCGCCCATCAAACCACCACCTAATACCATTACTTTTTTAACTTTACGTGGCACAGCGCCTTCAGCACCGGTTTCTTTTTTCATTTCCGTAGTGGCAAAGAACAAGCTACGTAATGCAGCAGACTCTTTTGACATCACCAAATTAGCAAAATGGGTCGCTTCAACCTCAAGCCCTTTCACCATGCCTTTATTCATACCTTGGCGAACACAATCAATAATTTTGGCAGGTGCAGGATAATTACCCTGAGTTTTCTTCATTACCTGTTTACGAGCTTGATCAAACATAATATCGCGAGTAAACGAAGATGATTCTAAAAACTGATTAATTTTAGATTGCACCACAGGTTTTGCAGCTTGTTTGCCTTTTTTTGCTAACTCAATCGCAGTTTCAAGCAAAATAGAGTTAGGGACAACATCATTCACTAAACCCATTTTTAATGCTTGTTTAGGACGAATTTGCTTGCCAGTAAGCATCATATCTAACGCAGTTGCAATTCCGACTAATCGAGGTAAACGCTGTGTACCACCGCCGCCAGGCAGCAGACCTAGTTGTACTTCAGGCACACCTAGCATGGTTTTTTTATCATCGCTACATACACGTAAATGACACGCTAGCGCTAACTCTAAACCACCGCCTAAACAAGCACCGTTGATAGCGGCAACAACCGGAATGGATAAGCCTTCAAGCTCAGAAAAAACCACATGACCTTGTTGTGACAATGCTTTGGCATCAGCTTCACTCTTGCAAGCGGCTAACATTGTGATATCAGCACCAGCAACAAATGAATCAGCCTTGCCAGAAATAACCACCAAGCCTTTAATGCTATTATCAGCTTTAATTTCGGTTAAAATGTCACTAATTTCAGGGCCAAATTGTTCTTTTAAGGTGTTCATGGTTTCACCAGGAACATCCATTGTTAAAATCGCAATACCATCGTCACGACGAGCTAAATTAAATGTTTTTTCCATGCTCATTACTCCACCTCTAAAATCATTGCAACACCTAAACCACCCGCGGCACAAGCTGTCGCTAATCCCGTTCCACCACCACGACGCTTAAGCTCTCGACACACTTGGGTAATCAAACGTGTTCCGGTTGCCGCAAAAGGATGGCCATAAGCCAACGAGCCCCCCAAAACATTAAATTTACTCATGTCGATTTCGCCAATGGCGCGACTACGACCTAACTTCTCTGCAGCAAATTTCTTTGAAGCAAACATTTGCATGTTAGCTAATGTTTGCGCCGCAAATGCTTCGTGCATTTCAATGAGAGTTAAATCTTCTAATTCCATTCCTGCGCGTTTTAATGCTAATGGCGTGGCATAAGACGGCCCCATCAACATATCTTGCCAAACATCAATAGCGGTAAATGCATAACTTTTGATATAGCCAATTGGCTGATAACCTAGAGCTTTGGCTCGACCTTCACTCATTAAAATGATTGCCGATGCACCATCAGTTAATGGCGTACTATTCGCGGCAGTCACGGTACCGTGTTTACGGTCAAATGCGGGACGTAATTTGGCATAAGACTCTAATACAGAGTTTTCACGAATATTATTATCGCGGTCAATAAATTGTTTAAAAGGTGGAATATGAGCTGTCATCACCTCTTGTTGAAGCACGCCAGAATTCCAGGTTTCAGTGGCTAATGTATGTGAACGATGCGCTAATGCATCTTGATCGGCACGACTGATGCAGTAAGTCTTAGCCATTTGTTCTGCGGTTTGCCCCATAGACAAACCCGTTGAATATTCAGCAACCGCAGGCGGGACAGGCATTAAGTCTTTCAAACCTAAACGGCGTGCAATCGCAAATTTCTGCTTAAAAGTGCGTGCTTTATTTAAGTCGACTAAAGCATGTGCCAGCTTCTTTGATACCCCAATCGGTAACACAGAAGAAGAATCCGAACCACCCGCTAAACCGATTTCAATGTTGCCAGTCATAATTGACTCAGCGACGTTAACCGCAGACTGGAAACTAGTTGCACAAGCTCGAGTGACAGAATAGGCATCAGTTGACACATTCATTCCGGTACCCAGTACAATTTCACGGGCTATATTTGGCGCTGCTGGCATTTGTACAACTTGGCCATACACTAGTTGTTCAATTAATTGAGGATCAATTTCAGAGCGAGACAGCAACTCATTTACCACCATTTTGCCCATATCTAGCGCAGATACGCCATGAAAGGCTGTTGCTTGTTTTGCAAATGGTGTTCTTAAACCGGCAACAATCGCAATGCGTTCACCCCGGGAATTCGTTACTTGTTGTCTATCACTCATGTGTCACCCTCTATTATTGTTAGCTCATCTCGGCTCAGCCGGTAAGTTTATATGTTGCCAGATAATCTGGTCAGACCATCAAAGTGTGACCTGATTCTAACTTTTTATTGAACGGTTTTAAACAGGCGTTTACAACTATCTACTTCATAAAGAGTTAAATTGTGTTAATCCTACTAGCCAAAAACCAATAGAATTCATAACATAGGATTTAATACACCCAATGCCAACTAAATAAATTGAGTACTACTATGCCGTTAAGTCGTTTTCACTCACTCCGCGCCTATTTAGATACTGTTGTCTTAGGTCAACCCGTATTAACAGAAAACTTGCTGATAGCACTTATCGCAAATGGTCATTTATTAGTTGAAGGTCCACCAGGTTTAGCAAAAACGCGAGCCGTAAAAGCACTATGCGACGGTGTCGAAGGTGAGTTTCATCGTATTCAGTTTACGCCCGATTTGCTGCCTGCCGATTTAACCGGTACCGATATTTATCGCCAACAAACCGGTACATTTGAATTTGAAGCAGGGCCCATTTTCCATAACTTAATCCTTGCAGATGAAATTAACCGAGCCCCTGCCAAAGTACAATCTGCTTTATTAGAAGCCATGGCTGAAGGCCAAGTTACTGTAGGAAAACACAGTTATCCTCTGCCGCCACTTTTTTTAGTCATGGCAACCCAAAACCCACTCGAAAACGAAGGTACCTACCCCTTACCGGAGGCACAGTTAGATCGTTTTTTAATGCATTTAAACCTCGATTACCCCAATGCCGAAACCGAATGCGAAATCTTACGCCAGTCCCGTAAAGAGGCTAAGACACACCAATTACCAACGATAGATCCTGTTGCGCAAGCAGATGTATTTGCTGCAAGAGATCAGGCATTAGATATTTATTTAGCTGAGCCACTCGAAAAGTACATCGTTGAGATTATTATGGCGACTCGCCAACCAGCAAGATATGGCGCAGATTTAGCAAAATGGCTCGAGTATGGCGTCAGTCCACGCGCCACGATTTCATTAGAACGTTGTGCAAGAGCACGCGCTTGGCTGTATGAACGAGACTTTGTATCGCCAGAAGATATTCAAGCGGTTGCGCCCAATGTTTTACGGCACCGCTTGTTACTCAGCTATCAAGCTCAAGCTGAAGGTGTTACGGCAGATCAAGTGATTGATCATATTCTGAGTCAAGTTGCCGTACCGTAGATGTTGCAATAGGTGCACTTATTATTGAGCATGATTAGATTATGATGAACCAAACCTACTCATTACCCCTTTACAGTGATGGTATGAGCTTAAATGAGCAAGAATTAATTGCTTGCCAAAGCTTGTCGCGCGCCCTCCCCGATCATAAATCGCGGGCAAAAGCAGCCTTGTCGGGCCATCGAAGCAGTCAAATAAAAGGCCGCGGTATGGAGTTTGCTGAAGTTCGTCATTACCAAAATGGTGATGATGTTCGAACCATTGACTGGCGAGTAACTGCGCGAACCGGAGTTGCGCACACTAAGTTATTTGTGGAAGAACGCGAACGTCCTATCCTGCTGTTGATAGATTTGAGCCACAGCTCATATTTTGGCTCGCAATTATTACTTCAATCTGTCCAGATAGCCCATTTAGCGACCACATTAGGTTGGAATGCAATCAATAATGGCGACAGACTTGGGGCGTTAATCGCCAGTGAAACTAATCACTTAGAACTTAAACCGCGAAGTCGCCGCCAAGGTATTTTGCAATTAACGTCGGGGTTAATTGATGTTCATCAGCAGCAATTAAAGCAAATTAATCAATTGTCACCTGATCCAGGCCATATGTTTAAAGCCTGTCAACGTTTACAACGTATTGCAAAACCTGGTTCTCTAATCTGGATTATTACCGACGGTCAACATCTTAACCAACAATGCTTAGCACCATTAACTGAGTTATCACGTCACTGTGATATCGGAGCATTTGTGGTAACCGATCCATTAAGACAAGGAACCTTGGCGTTACCAAAACAATTTGCCTTACCCGTTCGAGATGGCCAACAACAATTGACCTTAACTCGGCAAAGTTACGAGGCTTGGTTAGCGAATCAACAAGCGCAGCAACAACAATTTTTTGCTTTAATGAATTTGATTAAAGTGCAACCAAAATTAATTGATGCCGCTAAACCGCTCAGTGCCCAATTGGATATTTTACGTTAAATGACCACGCCAAACATACCATCACAACCAATGCCAATTGATGCCAACGCATCGGCTTTAGCTCAATTGCACGATATTGCGTTACCCGCCCCGATCAGCACCATGCCGATTGCGCCAGGATATTGGATAATCGCAGCCGTATTGATTATTTTAGCCGTTTGGTTGGGCAAGCGTTTATATAAACAACATCAATATCATGCACCACGCAAAATAGCCCTAACACTCTTACAAAGTTATAATGTCGAAGATGATAGCTTTGCAGCACAAGTCAATAGCTTACTCAAGCGTACCGCATTAACTTATCTACCACGAGAACACCTCGCTAAACTCAATGGTCAACCTTGGTTTGATTGGTTAGATACTCGTCTCGCGCCAGATCAACAACATCAAATAGGAAAATTACTCGTTAAGCGTCACCAAGCGAGCGGCTTAGATCAAGCCGAAAAAGTCCAATTACTCCAGTTAGCACAAGCTTGGCTCAACAATAAGCATGCTTTTAGTGATGCGACCTTAATATCCAACAATCCACATCAGGAGGCCAAATGTTAGCATTTTACTGGCCATGGTTATTACTCTTACTGCCACTGCCGTTATTGATTAAGCGTATTAATATAGACAGTGCCGGTGGACATTTACAGTTACCAGGCATCGCTACTACGATGACGCACTCAAGGGCGGTCAATCAAAAAGTGAGTCGTAAACGGTATTGGTTAATGTGGACTTTTTTTCTATTAGCAATAGCAAGGCCACAATGGTTAGGAGACCCGATTGAATTACCCGCCAAAGGTCGTGATTTAATGATGGCGGTTGATTTATCGGGCAGTATGCAAATTGAAGATATGGTGATAAACGGGCAAACGGTTAATCGATTTACGTTAATTCAGCATGTATTAAGTGATTTTATTGAGCGTCGAAAAGGAGATCGGCTCGGACTCATATTATTTGCAGACCACGCCTATTTACAAGCACCGTTGACCCTAGATCGCCGCTCTGTAGCCACGTTTTTAGATGATGCGCAAATAGGCCTAGTAGGTAAGCAAACCGCTATTGGTGAAGCGATTGCCTTAGCGGTAAAACGTTTTGATAAAGTCGATGAAAGTAACCGTGTACTAATTCTCCTCACTGACGGTTCTAATAATGCTGGCAATATTGACCCCGAAGTCGCAGCCCAAATTGCGGCTAAACGTAATGTCACCATTTACACTATTGGCGTGGGCGCAGAAATATTAGAACGGCGCACTATTTTTGGTAAAGAGCGAATTAATCCTTCAATGGATTTAGACGAGGAGCAACTCAAAAAATTAGCCAGCATCACTAAAGGTCGATATTTTAGAGCTCGTAACAGTGAAGAGTTAAACAGCATTTATCAAGAAATAGACAAGTTAGAGCCGGTAAGCCGAGATCAATTAAGTTACCGCCCAAAAAGTGAATTATTTTATTGGCCTTTATTAATGTCATTACTAATCAGCTTCTTAATCAGTTTGCAGCAACAATGGCCAAATCAGTTATGGCCTAAAATCAAGTCTAACAAAGAGGCGGATCAACAATGATACATTTCATTCGCCCTGAATGGCTATTGGGCATGATTCCAGTATTGATATTAAGTGCATTATTTTGGCGTAGACATAGCCAGCAATCAGCATGGAAACAATATATCTCCCCGCATTTAAGTCAGTTACTGGTGACCCAAACCGTGGAGAAAACTCATCAACCTAAATGGGTACTGATTGCCTGCTGGATAATTGCAGTGATTGCGCTTGCCGGCCCAGCGTTGAATAAACAAAGTTTGCCGGTATTTGCTACTGAGCAAGGTAGA
This sequence comes from Shewanella sp. 5S214, assembly GCF_041439795.1. Taxonomy (NCBI): domain Bacteria; kingdom Pseudomonadati; phylum Pseudomonadota; class Gammaproteobacteria; order Alteromonadales; family Shewanellaceae; genus Shewanella; species Shewanella sp. 5S214. The sequence goes on along the minus strand of NZ_JBGOOV010000014.1, from coordinate 40,033 downwards.
GTGCTCATTATGGACATGTCGCAGTCTATGTATGCCACAGACTTAAGCCCGAATCGCTTATCTTATGCCAAATTTAGAGCTACCGATTTACTAAACGAACTCAAAGAAGGCGAAACAGGACTCATTGCCTACGCTGGTGAAGCTTACACTATCAGCCCGTTAACTCGTGATAGCAGCACCATTTTAAATTTATTACCCACATTATCACCTGATATTATGCCAACCAAAGGATCTAATTTAGCAGCAGCATTATCACTGGCAGAGAAACTATTAGCTCAAGGTGGCCATGTCAGTGGCGACATTATAGTGATGACCGATGGCATTTCTGCACAGCAATTTAATCAAGCAACCAGTGCCGTCAACGACCGTTATCGTTTATCTATTATGGCATTTGGCAGTAAACAAGGCGCCCCGATCCGTTTAGCTGATGGTCAGTTATTGCGAGATAACAGTAATGAAGTGGTTGTCGCTAAAACCGATTATGGTTTATTACAAAAACTAGTAAAGCAACATCAGGGTATCCTAGTGCCAGCGCAAACAGATGGCAGCGATATTTCAACTCTTACACAATGGTTAGCCTCAGACGGCAAAGCGAGTGAAACAGAACTCGCTGGTGAGACTTGGCAAGATCTCGGGCCATATCTGGCAATGTTATTAGTCATCCCAATATTAATGAGTTTTAGACAAGGATTATTAACGGTTATGCTTAATCCTGTTTTGCTATTGTCTGCAGCAATGGCGTTTGGCCTAACTCACAGTCAACCAGCACAAGCGTCGGTGTGGCAAGATTTATGGCAAACCCAAGATCAACAAGCCGAATCGGCCTTTCAGCAAGGTGAGTTTGCTCAAGCTGCTGACACATTTAAAGACACTCAATGGCGCGCCTCTGCACATTACAAAGCGGGTAATTATCAACAGGCACTGGCTGAGTTTGAACAAAATAATACTGCCCAAGGGTTATTCAACCAAGGTAATGCACTGATGCAGTTGAAAGACTACCCAGAAGCCATTACTCGTTATCAAAAAGCGATTGCCGCGCAATCACCTTTTATCGAAGCAGAACAGAATTTAGCCTTAGCTCAACAACTGCTCGAACAACAGAAAAAGGACTCATCAGAACAAGAGTCGGATAAGTCACAACAAGACTCATCCGACTCAAAAGATGATCAAAACTCATCTTCTGAGCAATCTTCTAATAAAGACAAATCACCACAGTCAGAACCGGATAAGTCTCAGCCCGGTGAACAAAAAAACCAGCAAGGTCAACAAGACCAATCGAGTCAGCAAAACCAAGATCAGCGCGCTGAAAATCAATCTAAAGACAGTAATGATAGCTCCTCTGACAGTGATAAGTCAGCTGAAAAAGATCAAAAGCAAAATGAAAAACAATCTCAATCAGCATCCAATGATCAGCCGTCAGGTGAGCAAAAAAATGACTCACAACAAAATAGCTCAGAGCCACAATCATCACCAAAGACTAATGATAACAAGGGCTCACCCAAAAATGATCAATCGCAAGACTCACCTGAAAGTAATGAATCTAGCATGCAAGCCAGTGCGAGCCAAAATGAAGATCAGCCTACTGATGATAAACAGAAGATGAGCGCAGCTAAGGCTTCTGACCTTGCAAACTCCGAAGGTAATTCGCAAGATAAACCAGCTGAAATGGTATCAGCATCGCAGATGAATCAAGATTCACTGCCTGCGGACATGGAAAGGGCTCTTCGCGCTATCAATGAAGATCCCCAAGTATTAATCCGTAATAAAATGCAACTTGAATATCAAAAACGTCGTCAAAACAGTCAACCACGTGAGGATAATGAACAGTGGTAATTAGAACTTTTTTTAGCTTATTGCTATTGATTATTGCAGCTCCTGTATTTGCAATGAGCCAAGTACAAGCAACTGTAGACCGTAACCCTGTGGTTGCTGGTGAATACTTCGTACTCGATGTAACTGCTGACGACGATCTCAGTGCCAACGAATTGGACACTTCGATATTACTGAAAAACTTTATTGTCGGCAGAACCAGTGTAGGTCGCAGTACCAAAATGGTTAATTTTGACACCACAAAAGAAACTCGTTGGCAGATATTATTATCACCTAAATCAGTAGGTAATATCACGATTCCCGCATTTAACATCAAAGGCGTGAGCTCAATCCCGATTAATCTTAAAGTGATCCCACAAGGCACAACAGCCGACAAAGCTGAAAATGTATTCATGAGAATATCGACGAGTGCCTCTGATGCTTATGTCGGCCAGTTAATCACCTATAAAGTAAAATTGTATCTTGCAGTAGAATTACAACGTGGAGTGCTCAGTGCTCCAGCCATTGAAGGGGCACAAATCAAGCAAATCGGTGAAGATAAAGACGGAAGCGAAATTGTCGATGGCCGCCGTTTTAGAGTGATTGAACGTACTTATGGGATTATTGCTGATCTGCCTGGAGAGTTGGTGATTAATGGCGCCGGCTTTTCGGGTGATGTTATTGTCGAGGCTCCTAGGCGTGGAGGTATGTTTGGTTTTAATGAAAGTCGACCAATACAAACTGCAGCCGAAAGGCAGGTAATTCAAATCAACCCTATTCCCCCAAGCTATAAAGGAAAATGGTTAGTCAGCGATATTGCAGTATTAAAAGAAACTTGGCCAGAAGATGTTAATGAATTTGAAGTCGGTAGCCCAATTACCCGTTCAATTAGTTTAATCGCATCCAATACGGATGACACCAGTTTACCAGATATTGATATTCCGCTGACTGAAGGCTTAAAAGCCTACCCAGAAAAACCAGTAAGACAAACTTTTGTTCGCGACAACCAAGTCGTGTCGCAATACAGTATCACTACCGCGATTGTGCCAACAAAACCGGGAACCTATACCCTACCTGAGATCCGTGTACCTTGGTGGAACCCACATCTTAAAAAACAACAATTTGCCACGTTACCAGAACGAACAATTAACGTAATCGGCAGCTCAACGGCAACCACTGACATTCCACCCGTTGATAATTTTAGCGCAGTTCAAGGTCGCGGATATTGGCCACTATTAAGTGCCGTTCTGGGGATGTTATGGCTTATCACCTTAGTATTATGGCGTAAGGCGGTATCGGCAAACCGAGCACAGCCATACACAGATGATGACAATAAAAGTCAAAAAACAAAGCCTAAAACAACCGCAAAAGGCCTCGATGCCATTATCGATGCATGTGACCGTAACGATAGCAGTGCTGCTATTGTCGCAGTACAAGGCTATTTTAGTGAACGCTTAGGAAAATTCATGACGCTAACGCAAATCAGTGGCTTATCTGAGCAATTGTCGGCGGCACTGAATAAATTACAAGCAGATAAATACAGTAATCATCCACAAGCAATTGACAAAAAATCACTTATGGATGCCATTTTGGCTTATCGGCAACCTGATGCAGGTAAAAAATCATTAATTAAACAACTAAATCCCTAATATTTAAACGCTAAATAGCAGACAGGTTCTGCTATTTAGCTTGCTATTAATCCCCCCGCTTTTTAAGCTGTTAGTTATTATTAACTCAACAAAGTTAAAAAATGTTCGATTCCCTGCGAAAGAAAAAGTCCGAACCCGCGGTCTTATCTGAGATGCTAACAAAACAACGACGATACGATAGCCTTGTCAGGGCACTTCATACCGACATATTTCGCTACGCCTTTTGGTTATGTGGTGATAAACATGTTGCTGAGGATATCACCCAAGAGACGTTCTTAAGAGCGTGGCGGTCTTTAGACTCGTTAAACGATGATAAAGCTGCTAAGGCATGGCTGATCACAATTTTAAGGCGTGAAAATGCCAGACGTTTTGAACGTAAACAATTTAACTACAGCGACGTAGAACAAGATTTACTTGAGGATGTATTATCCACAAGTCATGAAGAAGACACTGAACAGTATTGGTTGCGTCGTCAAATTGGTAAACTCGATATTGAATACCGAGAACCTTTGTTATTGCAGCTGATTGGCGGGTTTAGTGGCGATGAAATTGCCGCCATACTTGAACTTAATCGAAATACGGTAATGACGCGCTTATTTAGAGCCAGAAACCAGTTAAAAGACGCTCTCGAAGCACCAGAGGTAAGAGGTCAATCAAATGGATGATCTACAGTTTCGTCGCCAAGCATACGGTGACCCCAATAATCAGTCAGATGAATTTTTAACTCATTTAGCTGAACATGAAGATGATGCAAAATTTATCAAAGATCTAAAAGCATTTGACCATAAACTCATGCAAGCACTCAATATTAGTGTCCCAGATGATTTAGCTGATAAATTGATTTTGCGACAGCAATTAAGCCAACATCAACAAAGCAAAAAACATACTCGCTACATGATGGCGATGGCTGCATCAGTGGCTTTTATCGTCGGAGTCAGTTTTAGTTTATTACGTTTTACGCCAGTAAACTTAAGCGAAAACTCGCTAGCTCATGTACACCATGAAACCAAAGCATTAATCATGGAACAGGATATTGGCTTTAAAGATGTTAATTTTAAACTCGCCAGTGTCGATGGATTGAGTGACTCAAAGTTTATCAAACAACCAGGGCGTGTTTTTTTCACCTCATATTGTGATTTTCAAGGTGTCAAATCATTGCATTTAGTCATGGCTGACGAGAATGGCAATAAGGTCACCTTGTTCATTGTGCCCATTGAGAAGCGTATTGTATTAGAAGAAGCTTTTGCTGATAACCAATATAAAGGTCAAAGTTTTCAAACAGCCGATGCCTATATGGTCTTGGTGGGAGAACCAGCTTCTAATCTTGAGTTTGTCAAAAAAGAAGTTGAAAATACCTTTATTTAAACACTGTCGGTGACAATCTAAAATCCGCTACTTCATTGAATAGCGGATTTTTTTTACACTTGAATAATTCAAAGTGTGAACTATCTCTAACTTCTGCTAGCATGTCGAACACAAAAATAATCTCTTGAGAACTATATGGATATTCAAACACCGATCCTCATTACCTTTATAGGATACTTGGCCTTAATGATGGGTATTGGGTACTGGGCCTACCGCAAAACCGATACTGTCGATGATTATATTCTTGGCGGACGAAAAATGGGCCCCGCAGTCACCGCTCTTAGTGTGGGTGCATCAGATATGTCGGGCTGGTTATTACTGGGTTTGCCAGGGGCAGTGTATCTAAGTGGCTTGGGTGAAGCATGGATTGGTTTTGGATTAGTGTTTGGCGCTTGGCTTAATTGGCTATTTGTCGCTAAGCGTCTGCGTATTTATACCCAAGTGGCCAATAATTCACTAACCTTACCCGACTTTTTTGAGAACCGTTTTAATGACTCTCATGGGCTATTAAAATTAGTTTCCGCATTAACGATTCTGATCTTTTTCACTTTTTATGCCTCCTCAGGCATGGTCGGCGGCGCAATATTATTTGAAAAAGTCTTTGGTCTCGATTATACCGTCGCCTTATTAATAGGCTCATTTATTATTGTATCTTATACCTTTGTCGGCGGTTTTTTTGCGGTGAGTTGGACTGACTTCTTTCAAGGCTGCTTAATGTTAATAGCCTTAATTATTGTGCCTGTATCCATCTTTAGTCAGCCAGACACACAAGCAGGTTTTGAACAGATAGACCCGGCGATGTTGTCGTTTATTAATGAGAACACCACTATTATTGGCCTTGTGTCTTTACTGGCTTGGGGGTTAGGTTATTTCGGGCAACCGCATATTTTGTCTCGTTTTATGGCTATCGGCAGCCCAAAAGACTTAGTCCTTTCTCGGCGTATTGCCATGACTTGGATGATAGTGTCACTATTTGGTGCCTTAGCAACAGGTATTGCCGGCAGCCTTTATTTTGCCGCCGAACCACTTGAAAACTCAGAAACCGTGTTTATTCATTTAGCCCATGCCGCGTTTAACCCTTGGGTTGGTGGTTTGCTTATTGCGGCTATCTTATCTGCCATCATGAGTACTATCGATTCGCAGTTGTTAGTCTGCTCTAGCGTGATCACCGAGGATTTTTATCTTAAATGGTTGCGTCCACAAGCCAGCAGTAAAGAATTAATGTTAGTCGGTCGTATTGGCGTTATAGCCATCGCATTAGTGGCTGGAGTTGTTGCGCTTAATCCTGAAAGCAGTGTTTTAGGGCTAGTCAGTTATGCATGGGCCGGGTTTGGTGCTGCATTTGGTCCAGTAGTGCTGTTATCGCTGTTTTGGCAAGGCTATAGCCGCAACGGTGCAATTGCAACGATTTTAGTAGGTGCTATAACTGTTGTGGTTTGGAAACAAATGACTGGCGGTATTTTTGAGCTATATGAAATTGTCCCAGGGTTTATTTTCGCTATGTTAGTGGGCGTAATCGTCAGTAAAATATCACCACCGACTGATAAAACTATCGCTGATTTCAGTGCTTTTCGTGAGTCTTTGAAAACGCAATAATGGCATTAAAAGTTTTCTTGGTAACTCAGCTTCTTTAATAGAAGTTGAGTTACCTTCTTATCATACCTTGCCCAACTCAACACGAATAAATAAGCTTTAAAAACAACCCCTCCCATGACGGCTAATTGAGTATTTATGAGCAACTTAATACTATGAATTTAATCCAGCAGTTGCTTAACATCCACGATGAATAAAATTTAACTTAAGCTAACCAGGGTGTCGTTATCGCCGAAAATGGAGCTGAAATTCACATATACTGCCATGCTATCAAACACCTAATTCACGACTAAAAACTAGAATTAACTTAATATTAACAATAACTAACATCTGGTCGGAGTTGTTACATAGTTCACATTTACCTAAGATGCCCTAAATTTTGACCGTCAAATGTTTGAAGCGGATAAACTTTGAACAAAACGGTAATAATAAATGGACATAATAATGAATAAATTCCACAAGACTCTCATTGCCACCGCAGTAAGCTTAATCAGTGTACAAGCATCAGCCGCCGGGTTTCAGTTAAATAGTCAATCAGCTACCGGTATCGGTCGTGCAATGGCTGGGGATGCTGTTATTGCTGACAATGCCTCAGTTTTATCTCGTAACCCTGCAGCTATGGCTCTCTTTGATGAAACCGCATTATCTTTAGGTGTCGTTTATGCTGATATCGATGTGTCGGTATCGGATGCAAAAGGCAATTTTGGCGGTCAAGATGTCGCCTTTGGCAGCGAACACAGCGCTGCTGACGCAAAAGTTATTCCGAATTTCTATTATATCAACCCGATTAACGACAAAATGGCCTTCGGAGTTGCGGTATTCAGTAACTATGGCACCGGCACTGATTTAGGCAACTTAGCCAATAAAACACCGACTATAAGCGGCAATGCTGTGCCACTTCCAACTCCAGTTGATTTATTAGGTAACACAGAAGTCGTTACCGTTAATTTCAACACGAGCATGTCTTATCGCGTCAATGATGAGTTCAGTTTTGGCTTCGGTGTTGATGCCGTTTATGGTAGCGGAACCCTCACACGTAAGAGCGACAATCCACAGATCGGCAACTTAGTGGATGTTGATGCCGATGGTTGGGCTTTAGGTGGGATTGTTGGTGTGGTGTATGAAGTTAATCCAGATAATCGTTTTGGTTTAAGCTACCGTATTAGCCCAAAACTTACCGCCAAAGGCGATGTAAATTATCAGTACACTGAATACAATAAAATTGATATTCCTATCGCAGATATTGCTCAGTTTGCCGGTTTTCACCAGCTAACGGATAAATTCGCGCTACATTATACGGCTCAGTGGACCAATTGGAGCTCGTTTGACAAAATCGTCGTCAAAGATGGTGCCAATGGTGTCGACCAAGCCGACTTAAAAGAATACCACTGGAAGGATTCATGGTTTTTAAGCTTAGGGGCAACTTATAATCTCACTCGAGATCTCACTTTGCGCGCAGGTTTAGCATCGGATCAAGGTGTTGTGAATCAGCATTCATCATTATCAATTCCTGATTCTGATCGTACTTGGTATACCGCTGGCGTCAGTTACGACTTAAGCCAAAAATCGAGCGTTGATTTAGGCATCGCTTTTGTGCGCGGAGAAGATGTTACCGTATTAGAAGACAGTAAGCTTCTTGCTCAAATACCTGGTTATAGCAGTGAAATTTCAGCACAAACGCGATCAAATGCTGTTTATTATTCAGTACAATATAACTACAGCTTTTAGTTAGCACTTGTTAATCAGTGCTCTTTAACCATGAGTATTGACTGCCTTTTTTAGCTCATTCACCACGGACTAAAAAAGTATCATCTTTTTTTATCCAAACCGCCATTTAGCAATAATTGGCGGTTTTTTTATCTCCGTAATATGATTAAGATCTAATATATAAAATAATTCTAATATATCGGTTGCGTAACTGCATAAAGTCCATTAGAATTTTCTTATAGACTCCAAAATAGGCTTTTCATATGTCTCGGTTAACAAATTATTTATTCCTCGGTGTTATCCTCACCTCAATAGCATTACCTCTTGCTGTGCAAGCCTATGATGTTAATACATTAAAATTAGCATATTCCGAACAAAATCAACCGCGAATATACGATGCAAAAATTGAAGCAATTAAAGCGGCAACGATTTCAGCCCAAACCTCAGGAAGGATTATTAATATCCATTTTGATGTTAATGATTTAGTACCACAAGGCGCGTCTTTACTGGAAATCACTAATAAAGAGCAAGGTGCTGGGTTTGCGGGAGCGGAAGCTGAACTGGCTAAAGCAGAAGCACTAAACACTGAGGCACAAGCACAATATGCGCGCTATAAAGCCCTATTTCCTAAAGGGGCTATATCAAAAGGCGCCATGGATGAAGCCACAGCCAAAGCAAAATCAAGCAAACAAGCTGTGAGTGCTGCTCAAGCACAATTAATACAAGCCAAAGAAAGCTTAAATTACACAGTCGTGAGTGCGCCTTTTAGTGGCCGAATGACTCAACGTTTTGTTGAGCAAGGTGAAACAATATCTTATGGTCAGGCACTGTTCTCTGGTTATGATACTCAACACCTCAGAGCGGTATTTCAAGTCCCACAACAAGATATTGCTCAGCTTCAACAACAAGCACAAGTTGCGATTCAATTACCTAATGGTAATGAAATCACTTCCGGTGATATTGATGTGTATCAATTTGCCGATCCACTCACTCATCAACATCAAGTGCGAGTCAATCTAAATGCCGCTGATATCGAAGATATCATCGTGGGGCAATGGATTAAAGTAACCGTGGCCTTTCCCAGTAGAAAGAGTCTGGTGGTGCCATTATCGGCGATTCATCAAGTCAGTGACTTAACCTCTGTGTATCGTGTAAGTAACGATAAAATAGTATTAAATCAGGTACGAATTGGCCGAATAGATACTAAAACAAATACTGTAGAAGTGCTGTCAGGTCTTATGGAAGGCGATGAAATTGTTATTGATGCAGGACGTTATTTAATTAATTCCTCAGCAACAAAAGCTCAGGAGTAGACCGAATGACAACCCCCAACGAACCAAATAAACTCGGCATCTCAGGCTCAATAGCAAAGGCATTTCAACAAAGTGCTATCACCCCATTATTGGCTATTTTAGGCTTATTACTGGGTCTTTTTGCGGTAATTATTACGCCAAAAGAAGAAGAGCCGCAAATAGATGTCACTTTTGCAGATGTGTTTATTCCCTATCCTGGCGCCACGCCGACGGAAGTGGAAAATCAAGTCACCTTGCCGGCTGAACGTATCATTTCTCAAATAAAAGGGATTGATACTCTTTATTCATTCTCTCAACCTGATGGTGCGTTGATTATCGCGATTTTTGATGTCGGTATTCCACGTGATGAGGCCGTGGTTAATTTATATAATCAACTGTACTCTAACCGAGATAAATTTAATCATGCCGCTGGCATTGGTGAGCCATTAATTAAACCCAGAGGCATTGATGATGTGCCTATTGTAGGCCTGACCCTCTGGTCTAAAGACCCAAACATCACCGCAGAACAGCTTACCTTAGTGGCATCAGGCTTGGAAACCGAACTAAAGCGGATACCTGGCACGCGAGAGATTTACAGCCAAGGTGGCCACGAAATGGTGTTAAATGTGCGTATCGATCCTGTCAAAATGAGCAGTTTCGGCGTCACGTTCAACGATATTAGTGCCACTTTACAAGATAATAACCAGCTGTCTACGCTAGGATCCTTGACACAGTTTAATCAAGAAATAAAACTACAAACTGGACAGTTTTTACGTACGCTTGATGATGTCAATAATTTACTGATAAAAGTCAATCAACCAGATGCAACATCGGCTAGAAGCTCAACTCCCCATGCCGTTTATTTATCTGATATTGCCGATGTAAGCCTCAAAAGTGATATACCCAAACAACATGTTTGGCATGTCACCGACAAGGGAACTTATCCTGCTGTAACGATTGCGATAGGCAAACAAGCAGGCACCAATGCTGTCGATATCGCTGATGCGGTTTTAGCGAAAATCAAGGCTGTCGATAATGTATTAATTCCCAATAATGTTGATGTTGCCATCTCTCGTAACTACGGTAAAACAGCTGGGGATAAATCGAACACACTTATCTTTAAATTGATTTTTGCTACATCGGCAGTGGTACTGTTAGTTTTATTCACCATGGGAGTTCGTGAGTCTGCCGTGGTGGGTGTGGCTATTATTATTACCCTAGCCATTACTTTATTTGCATCGTGGGCTTGGGGATTCACCCTCAACCGTATTTCGTTATTTGCGCTTATTTTCTCGATTGGCATCTTGGTTGATGACGCTATTGTTGTGGTCGAAAATATCCACCGACATATGGCAATGAGTGATAAACCCATTAGCGAACTTATCCCACACGCCGTTGATGAAGTCGGCGGACCTACCATACTGGCTACTTTTACGGTTATTGCCGCCCTTTTGCCAATGGCATTCGTATCGGGACTCATGGGCCCATACATGAGCCCTATTCCGATAAATGCCAGTATGGGAATGATCATTTCGTTATTAATTGCCTTTATTATGACGCCATGGCTGAGCAATAAGTTATTAAAGCCTCACAAAAAATCTCATAATTCAACTAATTCAACTAATTCAACTGCAAGTACTGACATTGTGGTAGAAGAAGACAATCGATTAACACGCTTGTTTACCCGCATAATGAGCCCTTTTTTAATTGGCGAACATGCACCAAAAGCCCGTAAAGGTTTGGCTTTAGGCATTGCTTTATTGATTGCTTTTGCTGTCGCCTTGCCAGTAATGCAAGCGGTAATATTAAAAATGCTGCCCTTTGATAACAAGTCAGAGTTTCAGGTGATGGTCGACATGCCTGAAGGAACACCAGTAGAACAAACTCAAAGAGTATTGCAAGATCTCAGTCAATATCTCACGACGGTTAAAGAAATTGAGCATTTACAATTGTACGCAGGTACTCATGCACCGATGAACTTTAACGGCTTAGTAAGACATTATTTCTTGCGCAGTAGCCAAGAACTCGGTGAGATCCAAGTTAATCTGGTTGATAAGAAACATCGCGACCGCGACAGCCACACCATTGCATCATCGGTGCGTGAGCCACTACAAAAAATTGGTCTTCGATACCATGCAAATATTAAGATTGTTGAAGTGCCACCCGGACCACCAGTGTGGTCACCCATTGTGGCCGAGGTTTATGCACCGAACACTAAGCTACGCGAACGAGCAGCCAATGACTTATTACAACGATTCAAGGACACTGAACATGTTGTTGATATGGATATTTATTTGCCAGCACAGCAACAAAAATGGCAGGTAATTATTGACCGTAATAAAGCTCGCTTATTGGGAGTCTCTTACGCCAGTATCGTCGATACCATCAGCACAGCCGTTGATGGTAAAGATGTGAGTTATTTGTATCAAGCACAGTTAGCTCAGCCCACGCCAATTAGATTACAACTTGATGAGGCATCTAAAGTAGACCTCAAGCAAGTGTTGTTATTACGCTTACCAACTCAATCGGGTGAAACCGTGCCATTGACAGAGTTAGTCAAGGTACAACAACAGGTTATTAACGCACCAATTATCCACAAAAATATGGTACCTATGATCATGGTTATTGCTGATATGGCAGGCCCTACTGGCAGCCCACTATACGGTATGTTTGACATGGTCAGCCAAATTAATCAACAAAATGAACAAGGTGATTCAAGTTACCCAATTCAACAAAATCTGGTTAATCAACCTGATGGATTAACTGACGTGGCTATTTTATGGGACGGTGAATGGAAAATCACATATGAAACTTTCCGCGATATGGGTATTGCTTATGCTGTTGGAATGATTGCAATTTACTTGTTAGTTGTGGGGCAATTTAAATCATATGTGGTGCCGTTAGTCATTATGGCGCCAATACCATTAACCATCATTGGCGTGATGCCAGGACACGCTATATTGGGTGCTCAATTCACGGCCCCCTCGATGATAGGCATGATTGCGCTAGCAGGTATTATTGTTCGAAACTCTATCTTGCTGGTCGATTTTATTAATCAGCAAACAGCTGCTGGAATACCATTAGAACAAGCCGTTATCCATTCTGGAGCTGTGCGTGCCAAACCGATTATGTTGACAGCATTAGCGGCAATAATTGGCGCATTATTTATTATTGACGACCCTATTTTTAATGGTTTAGCTATTAGTTTAATTTTTGGTATTTTTATCTCGACCATTTTAACCTTGGTAGTAATCCCAGTATTGTATTATTCGGTTATGAAAAATAAACACATTATCACAGCTAAGTAACAAGATTATTCGTTAACTGGGCAACGCCCAATAAGGATCTAAACATGTCATTAGAAAGAAGTATTATGGCCTTTGCAGGCTTCATGGTTTTATTATCGATAGTGTTAACCGCAACTGTCAGTCCACATTTTGTCTGGCTAACGGTGTTTGTAGGCGCTAATCTATTTCAGAGTGCATTCACAGGCTTTTGTCCTGCGGCGATGGTAATGAAAAAATTAGGCATCAAAACTGCAGCGGAAATAGCCTTAAATAAATAACAAGGAATTTATCGTGTTTAAGAAATCTATGCTGTTGTCTATTCAATCGGTATTGGCGCTATTAGTGATATTAGCAGCATCACTCATGCCGACCTGGGCGGCAGAGCAAGAGCCCAGCGTTGCATGGGAGAAGATCGACCGTGGCGTCATGTTGATTGATGTGCGTACTGCTGAAGAGTTTGCAGAAGGACATATTGACGGTGCTATGAATATCCCATTCAATAATATCGTACCCGAGTTAGCAAAGCTCAATATCACTAAAAACACTGAAATAGTGCTTTATTGTCGCAGCGGTAATCGCAGTGATATGGCACAAAAATCACTCGTTAAACAAGGATACAGCAACACCTATAATGCAGGTGGTTTTAACAGTTTAATATCTGCACGATAATATCAGCAATAAATTAAGCCACAGAGCTAATCCTGTGGCTTAATATTATGCTTCAATAGCATCCTACTCATCACCAGCACTACAGAGTAAACCACTGTTATTATTTCAATAACACCAAAAATCGTAAACTATCATTTACACTGTATTTAAGTTAATTATTTATTAGCATTAACAACTTCACTTATTCATTTCTCGGTTAAGCGCTTACATCTAGGTAACTTGATAAAAGTTATACAGATAACTTTTATCAAAATACTGCTTAATAAATTTTAAATTCATAAATGTTACATAATAATTCACGAAAATATCATAAAAAGTACTTGTATTATCAAAGTCAATGTTAACAAGTTATTTACATTTGGTGAAAATATGATTACCTTTTAAATAGATAGGCAAAATAAGCTTATCGGTAAACATAATTATAAAAGACGTTATTTAACTCTGATTAACATGGAAGATAATATGAAAAAGAATAAAAACTCAGCGGTCGTGCTTAGCATGACCGCTCTTGCTTTGGCTATTTCAACTCAAGTCAATGCGGCCCCATCCCCCTTACAGCTTTCTGCTACCAACCAACAAATTGATCAACAATCTCCGTTACCTAAACGTTATATCGTTAAATTTAAGAATGATAATGCGGCACAAACGTTAAGCAGCAGTTCTGTAACGCAAAATGTGGGCGTACAACCTGAAACAAATAGTATGTCTTATCAGCCTCGCTCAAACGAAGTATTCAGTCAATTTCGTGCTTTGAACAGTGTAAAAGCGCGAGAAATGAAGCGTGTTGGTCGAAGTAATAGTTATTCCGTAAAACTCGACTCGCCATCAATCAAAGCATTGCGTTTACGTCAAGACGTTGAATATGTTGAAGAAGATTTACCACGTAGATTGCTTGCAGAAACAACTCCTTGGGGACAAACCTTTGTTGGTGCAACTGTAGTAAGCGACAGCCAAGCGGGTAATCGCACTATCTGTATTATTGACTCTGGTTACGATCGTAGTCATAACGATTTAAATGCAAACAACGTCACCGGAACCAATAATTCCGGAACGGGCAACTGGTATCAACCGGGTAATAATAATGCTCATGGCACTCATGTCGCAGGTACTATTGCTGCCATTGCAAACAATGAAGGTGTGGTCGGGGTTATGCCTAACCAAAACGCCAATATTCATATCGTAAAAGTGTTTAATGAAGCAGGATGGGGCTACTCATCATCATTAGTAGCCGCTATCGACACTTGTGTTAATTCAGGTGGTGCAAATGTCGTCACAATGAGCTTGGGTGGCAGTGGTTCAACCACAACCGAGCGTAATGCATTAAATACTCACTACAATAATGGCGTATTATTAATTGCAGCTGCTGGTAATGCTGGTGACAGCAGTTATAGCTACCCTGCTTCATATGACAGTGTGATGTCAGTGGCCGCCGTTGACAGTAACCTTGATCATGCAGCATTTTCACAGTACACGGATCAAGTTGAAATTTCAGGTCCTGGTGAAGCAATTCTGTCAACCGTTACCGTTGGTGAAGGACGTTTAGCAGATATCACTATTGGTGGTCAGTCCTATTTTAGCAATGGCGTAGTACCGCACAATCGTCTGACTCCATCAGGAACCAGTTATGCTCCTGCCCCTATCAATGCGAGTGCAACCGGAGCCTTAGCAGAGTGTACCGTCAATGGAACCAGTTTTTCATGCGGCAATATGGCGAATAAGATTTGTCTTGTTGAGCGCGTAGGCAACCAAGGTTCAAGCTACCCTGAAATCAACTCAACTAAAGCATGTAAAACTGCAGGCGCTAAAGGTATTATTGTGTACAGTAATAGTGCCCTACCTGGCCTACAAAACCCATTCTTAGTTGATGCCAACAGTGATATTACGGTTCCTTCAGTGTCAGTAGATAGAGCAACAGGGCTTGCACTTAAAGCTAAGTTGGGACAATCAACGACAGTGAGTAATCAAGGTAACCAAGATTACGAATATTACAATGGTACCTCTATGGCCACACCGCATGTGTCAGGGGTTGCTACATTAGTGTGGAGTTACCACCCTGAATGTAGTGCAAGCCAAGTGCGTGCAGCACTTAATGCAACAGCTGATGACTTAAGTGTTGCGGGACGTGATAACCAAACCGGTTATGGGATGATTAATGCCGTTGCAGCAAAGGCCTACTTAGACGAATCATGTACTGGTCCAAACGATCCTGGCCCTGGTACTGGTGACAGTGTACTGGTAAAAGGTGTCGCAAAAACCGGTCTAGCTGGCGCTAAAAGTGATGAGCTATATTTCTCGTTAGACGTCCCTGCAGGCGCAAAAGACTTAACCTTTACCATGAGTGGCGGTACTGGCGATGCTGACCTGTATGTGCAATATGGTGCATCACCGACCAGCAGCAGTTATGACTGTCGTCCATGGAAGAGTGGTAATGCAGAATCTTGTCCTATTGCCACACCACAAACGGGTACCTATTATGTGATGGTGCAAGGTTATAGCGCATTTAGTAACGTCAACCTAGTGGCTAATTATACCGCGGCAACAACCAGTGGTGGCAATACTGGCGGTCCAGCAAGCTATACTAATACTGGTAATTATACGATTCCAGATAATAATACCACTGGTATCACTAGCCCAATCACGGTTACTCGTACTGGCGATTCAGGATCGGTATCAGTGTCTATCGGTATCATTCACACGTATATTGGTGATTTAAAAATCCAGTTAGTGAGTCCTACAGGTCAAACGGTTGTACTGCATAACAATACTGGTGGTGGAACCGATAACTTAACCCAGACTTACACAGCTAATATGGCTGGTGTAGAATCTAGTGGTGTATGGACTTTAAAAGCAGTTGATAATGCCAAACAAGATACTGGGTATATCGATACTTGGAGTTTAAGCTTCCAGTAATCTCCTCTTGTTCAATACAAAAATAGCCACGAAATGTGGCTATTTTTTTACGCTTTACTCATTAACTGATTGAAAACCTAAAAGTGAGGCTGTGGTATTTGTAATACCGCTGGCTGCTGAGTATTGGCAATAACCTTGAATATTGAGGCAAATGAGTTTGGTGTGCTCACATCGACAGCAAGCTTCAATCGCCTTGCAATATCATTGGCTGATAATACTCCGCGAATAGCATGTTGTTCGCGATCAATCACTAAACAATGTTGTTGCCCTGCTGATTGCAATGTTTCAATTACATCACCGATTCGAGCATAATTTAAATCTTCAAAATCGATCGCTTTAAGATCTTCTTTAGGGATCATAAAATCAGCAACACTGAGGTGTTCACGCTGATGTCCTGCGGCCACTCGTTTTAATATCTCTTGATTATGTAATGATTCAAAACTGATTAAGCCAATAAACTGATCGTGATGGTCAATGACTAATTTAAGGCGGACATGTGACTTCTGCATTAAGTGCTCAACATTCACAGCCGATGTACTTGACTCAATAACCATAGGTGTCACTTTCTTGAAATCAGTAAACACGTTTAATGCCGAAGACTGTACTGATATGTCTTCATGGGCTTCTGGTGAAGTTAATTGGTCAATTTTTTCTACTGGGTATAGGGCTAATTTTTTCACAACAACATCCTTAATCAACAGCTACCGTCAAAATAAAACTATTATTATCAGTTATTTATATCTTTTCGGTATTTACTAGATATCTTGATTATCTGCCTGTGTTTTTATTAGCACAAGGCACATTTGATTAAACTTAATTAATTTTCATAAAATTAAGGTTTAATTCACACTGTTGTGATTCGGAGTATGTTAGGCGCTAAATTTAGGTAATTCCCATCATTTTAAGACTTCAGGTTCGATTAACACACTATTATTTGCATCTGAAAACCACACTTGCCCTTCACTAAGGCTTACTTGTAACGCCATGTTACGATTAACAAATATATCCATTTGTTTAACTGCATCTTCAGGAAAATTAATCACGCTTAAATTATCGTAACGCGCGAATGCTTGCTGATTTTGTTGCCACCAAATAGGTACACTTCGGCCGCCATAAGTATAAAGAATGACTCGTTTTGAACGACCACACGCTTTTCTGAGCCACTTTTCATCTGCTTGACCAAATTCAACCCAAAGATCAATTTCGCCACTGAGGTTTTTATCCCAAAGTTCCGCTTCATCATCAACGCACAAACCTTTACTAAACACTAATGATTCTGATGCATTAATCGCAAATGCCAGCAAACGAACCATCATGCGGGTGTCGGTCTCAGATGGGTGTTGGGCTAAGGTAAATTGATGATCGGCATAATAATGACGATCCATATCTGCTATCTGCAAAGAGACTTTAAAGACGGTAGCTTTAGCGGCCATGAAGGGTTCCAACTCATATAAAAAAACCGAGTCTACTACAAAGTAGACTCGGTATAATAGGACATCATTCTTATCGAGTTAAACTGCGCCTGGACGAAGATGTTTTGCCATCGGGAAATGTGCGCTAAGCTGACTGATTTTAGCCAATGAAGACACAATTAGAATACGACTACCATGCTCATATTGATGAGTAATATCACTTAATAACGGTACCTTTTCTCTGCTAGCATCGCGCCTTAATAGTTCATTAATCTCGCCATCGAGCGGGTTATCACTGTAAACCACATCTAATGTCTGTAGCAAAGGCATTGCGGCTATAGGCAACAAATGCGTCGGAGTGTCCTCAGTTAATAAGATAATGTCGCCTTTAATACTCAAATGATCAAAAGCATCAAGATAACGCTGTTCAGTTAAGCCATCAAACTTATCTTGGTTAGTGGTAAAAAACTGTTCCCAAAATAAACGTCTATCTTTACCTGCGGATAATTTATGTTGGACTTCTTCTCGCTTGCTAGCAACAAAATCAAATAATGGTGCTAACGATGGTGGTAACATGGTTTCGAGTCTCGAACGAATCGTTCGCGCAAACACTGGGGCTGCTCCAGCAGTACTTATTGCCACGACTAACCTGCCTCGGTCAACAATAGAAGGCGTAATAAATCGACAAAACTTAGGGTTATCGACCACATTAACCCAAATTCCACGCTCAGTGGCTAATTCGGCAAAGTCCATATTAAGCTGTTCATTAGCTGTGGCCAAATAAATAATGTCGACATTGGCAAAATCAGCGCTGCACACTTCGCGGCGCGAAAGTTTAATACGTCCCTGAGAATAATAGCTTTCAATCTCATTGGCGACGTCTGGCGCAATTACATGAATATTGGCATCAGTACGAGACAAGAGATCTAGTTTACGTGTAGCGACCTCACCTGCGCCAACCAATAATACCTGTAATCCTTGGGTATCTACAAATAATGGGAAATATTGCATTAATCTACTCAGTCTTCAACGATAGGGAATTGATGTTGTATCCAAGCGCGGTATCCACCAATCATCGAGGCGACTTGTGTGTATCCCATAATCTGTAAATTATAGGCCGATAATGCTGCACGTTGGCCGGCACCGCAGTAAAGGAGTAATGGGGTATCTTTGTCAGGGAATCGATGCTCTATATCACGCTCAATAATGCCACGGCTCAAGTGTTTTGCTTTGGGTAAATGCCCTTGCAGCCACTCATTATCTTCTCGAACATCAATTAATTGCCACTGGTCTTGTTGTTGATATTGTTCAATCGTTAGCAAGGTAACATGAGGCATAACTGAATCAACTAAACGGGCGAAAGCTGGAGATGCTTGCATAGGTATCCTTAAGTTAGGTAAGTCGCTTATCAGTAACAAATGAGTACTTTATACGTCATAAACCGCAAAGTGGTTTAGTCTGTAGTTTATGAAAAAAATAAACTTATACAAGCGCTTATTCGTTATGCATTTCACTTCTTTGCGAACTACATTGCCAACACAACTCAAAACTTCCTTCATTTATTTCATGGCACTGAACGCATTGCCATTGAGGTTTTTCAATATCAAGTGCATCCAATAAACTCTGTGCTGCCACAAGCTGACTATCTGCAACCCATAACTCAACAGTCTGCATTTCAATAGGCAAACCGCCAACACCACCGATAAGCGCTTCTCCTTTAAGATCAACGTCTATTCCACTGGTTTCAAGTAACCCTTTCCATGTGTGAGCCTGCAGTAAGTTACCACCAGCCAATAATACTTTTCGTTGTTCCATGCGAGATCCTATGTCATTGCTCTTGCTGGCAAATTTATGTCATCCTACTGCCTAAGCCAAAATCTGTCGAGTATTGTTTATAAATTGGACATTTATAACAAACAATGATTATCTTAATGCAACATGGGTCATTGCACTCAATAACATCAAAAACGGGACTCTACATGACAAAAATAGTCTTAAAAGGTGTATTTCAAATCACCACCTGGAATGAATCGACTTATGCAGAACACCACAACGACAGCAAACAAACCATAGCAGAAATTAGCCAAACATATTCTGGTGACGTCAGTGGTTCTGCGCAAATCCGCTATATTATGTCATACCAAAAAGAAGGTTCGGCTGTATTTGTTGGCATAGAACACTTAACCATTGATACGCCAGAAATAGCAGGCAGTATAGTTCTGCAACACAATGGCGTATTCTCACAAGGCGTGGCACAGAGCCAATTTAACGTAATCGCTGATTCAGGGACCGATAACCTGCTGCAATATATTGGCCACGGCGAATTTACTTCAACCGAAAATGGTCAAGCTGATTACATCATCACTCTACAACATGAATAAAATAACTATTTCTCGTTTAGATACTGATATCGGCACATTTAGAGTATCAGCAAACCTCATACAAACAAGATTGGTTTTTACCGGCGTTGAAATCCTCGGTAGCGACGGATGGGAAGCGCTAATAATCGATCCGCAAACCCTGTGGTACAAAACCTTGTTGGTGGCCTGTAAAACACATTTAACATCTCAAAATAGTGACCTTCCATAAACAATAAACCCCAGCAAGCTGGGGTTTATTGTTAGCGATTAAATAATTAACAATGCATATTAAGGCATCATTGAAGGTTGGTCAGCACCTTCTTTTTCAATCTCTACAGGTAACATGTGCTCACGGTTAATACCCAATTTAACGGCTAAGTAACTTGCCACGTAAATTGATGAATATGTACCGACAAAAATACCTAATAGCAATGCTGTTGCAAAGCCATGGATCATCGTGCCACCTTTTAAGAACAGCGCAATAACGGTAATTAATGTGGTACCCGTAGTAATAACGGTACGGCTCATGGTCTGGGTGATTGAGGTATTCACAATCTCTTCAGGTGTGCCTTTACGCATTTTGAGGAAGTTTTCACGGATACGGTCATACACCACGATAGTATCGTTAAGTGAGTAACCCACAACTGTCAACAAACCTGCCAATACGGTCAAGTCAAATTCAAGCTGTAATACCGAAAACACCCCTAAAGTAACAATAACGTCATGGGCTAACGCCGCAACAGAACCTGCTGCTAAACGCCACTCAAAACGAAATGACACATAGATAAGAATACAGATTAGGGCAACAATAACCGCTAAGCCACCTTGCTCTGCTAACTCTTTACCTACCTGAGGACCAACAAACTCAACTCGCTTTTGAATCACGCCCGCATCAATTGATTGCGCTGCGGCTAATACCGCGGCAACCTGGACATCACTTTTTAGCTCATTTCTGACCGGTAAACGCACCAATATATCGCGGCTTGAACCAAAGTTCTGTACTACTGCACCTTCAGCTTCCGCTGAAGTCATAGTGCCGCGCAAAGCGTTCAAGTCGACAGGAGCTGAAAACTCCATTTCGACTACCGTGCCGCCAGTGAAGTCCAAACCCCAGTTAATGCCTTGAGTCGCAAGCGACCCTAGTGAGGCAATAACCAGAAGCATCGACATAATACTGATGATTTTAGCATGACGAAGAAAGTCGACTGTGTTCTTTACTGAAAATATCTGTAACATATTCAACGTCTCCCTTAGATAGACAATGACTTAACGCGCTTACCACCCCAAACCGCATTCACGATTGAACGTGTGCCTACGATGGCAGTAAACATAGAAGTCGCGATACCTATCATTAAGGTAACAGCAAAGCCTTTCACCGCTCCGGTACCAACAGCAAATAAAATTAATGCTGTCATAAAGGTGGTGATGTTGGCATCTGCAATGGTTGAAAATGCATTACCATAACCTTCATGGATGGCTTGTTGAACGCTACGACCGCCAAGAAGTTCTTCACGAATACGCTCAAAAATCAGCACGTTTCCGTCTACCGCCATACCCACAGTTAATACCATGCCAGCAATACCTGGTAAGGTTAATACCGCACCTGGGATCATCGACATCACACCAACAACCATGATTAAGTTCGCCAATAATGCAAGGTTGGCAATAAAGCCAAATGCACGGTAGTAAACCATCATGAATACAAGTACAACAACCATACCCCAAATCATTGCTTGAACACCATTTTGGATGTTTTCAGCACCTAAGCTTGGGCCAATAGTTCTTTCTTCTACGATAGTCACAGGCGCAATTAAGGCACCAGCACGAAGCAATAACGCTAAACTTTGTGCTTCAGTGTGTTCAAGACCCGTAATCACAAAATTACGACCTAAACGCGCTTGAATGGTAGCAACTGAAATGACCTCTTCAATACGAGTCATTTTCACTGTGCCATCAGGATTACGTGTACCACTGTCTTTATATTCAATAAACAATGTTGCCATTGGTTTACCGATATTGTCTTTGGTGACGTTTGAGAAAATCGAGCCGCCTTTAGCGTCTAGATTAATCGCAACCTGTGGACGGCTATATTCATCGAAAGTTGGTTGCGCACCAGTAATATGATCACCAGTTAACATCACTTCTTTCTTCAATACCGCAATCCCACCTTCACGACGTTGGTACACTTCTGCACCAGCAGGTACACGGCCACTTGCCGCTGCACTCACATCAGCTTTGTCGTCAACCATACGAAATTCAATCGATGCTGTTGCACCTAAAATCTCTTTTGCACGCGCGGTATCTTGCACACCTGGTAATTCAACAATAATGCGCTCAGCGCCTTGACGTTGAACTACTGGCTCAGCAACACCAAGCTCGTTAACACGGTTACGGATAGTGGTAATGTTTTGCTGAAGTGCTTCTTCCTTAATCTGTTTAAGATAAGCATCACTCATGGTAGCAAGCAGCATAAACTCATTACCGCTGCTAGCATCGGTATAGGTCATGTCTTTACTGCGAGTTTTTAAATATGTCTCAGCTTGGTCAACAGTTGCAGCGTCACGAAACTTAATCGCAATCCCTTTTGGGGTTTTACGAATACCAGCGTAACGAATTTTCTCTTCACGAAGTTGGCTTCTGAAATCTGCTATTTTAGCTTCTTCCATTTTACGGATTGCTTCGCCCATATCCACTTCCATTAAGAAGTGAACACCGCCACGCAAATCTAAACCTAATTTCATCGGCGAACCACCAACAGCTTCAAGCCATTTTGGGGTTGCCGGTGCTAAGTTCAATGCAACGGTATATTTCTGGCCAAGCAGTTCAGCAATAGACTCTTTTGCCAACAGCTGCTGCTCAGGATTTTGCACACGAACTAATAACTGACCATTTTCAAGCTCGGCACGCTTTACCGCAATACCCTGACTCTCTAATAAATCAACCACAGTCGTTTGAGTCGATGCAGTGACTTCAGCGCCGCGGGTTGCGACGATCTGTACTGCATGATCTTCACCAAACAAATTTGGTATTGCATAAAAACTACCAATGGCGATGATGAGCATCACCATGATATTTTTCCACATTGGGTATTTATTTAACACACCATAGCCCTCTTGGCTTTATAACGACTGGATAGAACCTTTAGGCAATACCGCTGCAATATAATCCTTTTTGATCGTGATTTGGTTGTTATCGTTAATAGCTAATAACACATAATCACTTTCTTCACCGATTTTGGTTACTTTGCCTAGAATGCCACCACTGGTTAATACTTCATCACCTTTTGAAATAGAGGCCATTAAGTTTTTGTGTTCTTTAACACGCTTTGACTGCGGACGGAAAATCATGAAGTAAAAAATTAATCCAAACATGACTAGCATGAAAATTAACTGCATGGTTTCGCCACCGGCAGCGCCACTGATTGGGTTTGCATATGCATTTGAAATAAACATAGTTCTCTCTTCTTATTAGCTAAAATTAAACGGTTAATTCAGGTACTTCACGACCGAAACTGGTGTAGAACTCCTTAACAAAGGTGTCTAATGTACCTGTCTCAATTGCGCCACGCAAACCTTCCATCAACATTTGATAATATCGTAAATTATGGATGGTGTTTAAACGCGCACCTAAAATTTCATTACAACGATCTAAATGGTATAAATATGCACGTGAATAGTTTTTACAGGTGTAACAATCACACTTAGGATCTAATGTTGATGTATCATCGCGATGACGCGCATTGCGGATTTTAATCACACCTTCACTGGTAAATAAATGACCATTACGGGCATTACGCGTTGGCATAACACAGTCAAACATATCCACACCGCGACGCACTCCCTCAACTAAGTCTTCAGGTTTACCTACGCCCATCAAGTAGCGAGGTTTGTCAGCAGGGATCTGCGGACAAACATGCTCTAAAATGCGGTGCATGTCAGCTTTAGGCTCGCCCACGGCTAGACCACCAACGGCATAGCCATCAAATCCAATATCTAAAAGACCCTTTATACTCTCGTCACGTAAGTCTTCAAATACTCCACCTTGAATAATACCAAACAAAGAGTTTGGATTTTCTAAGCGGTCAAACTCATCTCGCGAGCGTTTTGCCCAACGCAATGACATTTGCATCGATTTACGCGCTTCGTCATGAGTTGCTGGATATGGAGTACATTCATCAAAAATCATCACCACGTCAGAACCCAAAGAATCCTGAATTTGCATTGATTTTTCTGGGTCTAAGAAAATCTTTTCACCGTTAATCGGTGAACGAAAATGCACACCTTCTTCGGTTATTTTACGGATGTCACCTAAGCTGAACACTTGGAATCCGCCTGAGTCCGTTAGAATTGGACGCTGCCAATTCATAAAATCGTGCAAGTCACCATGCTTACGCATGATTTCTTCACCTGGACGCAGCCATAAATGGAAGGTGTTACCCAATAAAATATCGGCACCCGTCGCGCGCACTTCTTCCGGCGTCATCCCTTTTACGGTACCGTATGTTCCCACTGGCATAAATGCTGGCGTTTCTACGGTGCCACGATCAAAAATAAGACGTCCGCGACGTGCACGACCATCTGTTGTATCTAATTCAAATTTCATAAATCACCTTGCCAGATAAACAGTCTGACTCGTTTAGTTTCTATAGTAATGAGGGCAAATCTTAATGCTTCAAGGTTACTGAGACATTAAATCAAAAAAACGCCCACTATTGTGGGCGAGTATTTTAAATCAAATTCGTTGCTTAGGGGGCTTTTTTCGTCACAAACATGGCATCACCATAGCTAAAAAAGCGATATTTCTGCGTAATAGCATGTTGATAAGCGTTCATCACTTCATCAAAACCAGCAAAAGCGCTTAATAGCATGATCAATGTCGACTCAGGCAAATGAAAATTGGTCACCATGGCATCAACGATTTTAAATTGAAAACCGGGATAAATAAAAATATCTGTATCACCACAGAAGGCTTGTAATGGGCCATCGCCACTGGCTCTGGCTGCACTTTCAAGCGAACGAACAGACGTTGTTCCGACGGCAATCACACGATGACCATTGGCTTTGGTTTGTGTGATGAGATCAACGACATCTTGGCCAACATTAGCCCACTCTGAATGCATTTTGTGCTCAAGAATATTATCAACTCGAACCGGTTGAAACGTACCTGCACCTACATGCAAGGTCACAAAAGCAATATTGACACCTTTAGCTTTTAATTCAGCCAACATGGCATCGTCAAAGTGCAAACCTGCCGTTGGCGCAGCCACAGCACCTGGCGTTTGGTTATATACCGTTTGATAACGCTCTTTATCAGCGTCTTCATCTGGACGGTCGATATAAGGAGGCAGAGGCATATGGCCGACATCTTCAAGCACTGCTAATACACTTTTATCAGACAGAAGCTCAAGTTCGAACAAGGCATCATGACGGGCTAACATTTTCATTTGATATCCGCCATCTAAGTCGATAAGAGTATCAACTTTAGGGGATTTAGAACTGCGAACATGGGCCAAAATACGTTTGTCGTCAAGCATACGTTCTACGAGAATTTCAAGCTTCCCACCCGTAGATTTTTGCCCGAATAATCGCGCTGGAATAACTCGAGTGTTATTAAACACCATCAAATCACCAGGGTTGATCAAATTGAGTAAATCGGTGAATTGTTTGTCGGCAAGCTGACCGTTTTCGCCACTTAGCGTGAGTAAACGCGAAGCATTGCGTTGTGCTGTCGGATAGCGAGCAATTAGCTCATCTGGGAGTTCGAACGAAAAATCTGCAACGCGCATGGTATAATCTCAACAGTAAAAACGGCCGCTAGTCTATGGCGAGCGCCGGTTAAGATCAAGTTTACTGATTACTTTTTTGTCGGTTTTTGTTTAATAACCTCTGTAGCAATATCATCTGTATCAATCGAATTGGGCTTAGCGTCATTAAATGGTTGATTCGACTTATATGAATGCTCTTCGTAGCGCATATCTATGTGTACTTTATTTCTCTTAGGTACTGTAGACCGACCTAATAACTTTTTTATCAAACTCTTCATCATCCTTGACCCTTAAGATTAATCATATACCCTTTAACGGCTGTTATATTTGAGCATGTCACAACAATAATGATGTCCAATACTCAATGACATTTTTATATAAATCGTTATGATTAAGTTCACACTCTAGCCTAATTGTAACAGTTCGTTACAAACGGCTTGTATCATACTGTAAAATAATAAAATTAGAAGTACCATTTATGAACTTTCTAGCTCACTTACATTTAGCCGACATCAGCAATACTCACCTAGTAGCTAATTTGTCGGGAGATTTCGCCAAAGGTAACATTAGCCAACATCCGAAGCATCTGCAGCAAGGAATATGGCTACACCGTCAAATAGACCAAATTACTGACAGTCATGAAATTATTATCGATTTGCTCAAGTTATTCCCTAAAACCTCACGTCGGGTAGCCCCCATATTGATTGACCTAGTATTTGATCATTATTTAGCCTTTTATTGGGAAGAGTACCATCATCAGCCACTAGATGAGTTTTGTCAAAAAGCCTACCACCAGCTCAATACGACACTTGAACTCCCTTCGACATTACAAGCAATAGCGCCACAAATTATTGAGCAGGATTGGTTAAGTAGTTATCAAACAAGGCCGGGGTTAAACCAGGCGATTAAGGGGGTAAGTAAGCGATTATCAAAACCTGAATTGTTTGACCATGCCATTAAAGATATTGATAAAATTTATGTTGACATCGAAATTGCATTTAGAACCTTTTATCCGCAATTGATGGCCTATAGCAGATTGTATAGTCGTAAAACGCCTGCTGAATATTTACCATTATAGAGAGAAATAACAGGAGTGAATTAAGAATGCCATCATGGGTAATCAACCTAAAATCTACCCTCAAATCCAAGCGATTTTGGCTTACAAGCCTTCGTGATATCACACTCATTGGAATAGCATTATTTTTTATTGCCAGTTATTTGCAACGAGATATGCGCAAAGGTGCTGCTGTCCCAATTGAAGCACACTCGATAACCAATAAACCCATATCACTGTTTACCTCAACATCTGTTGAGATGGAACAGCAATCCAACTCTTTGAGTATCAGCAATAAACCTACGTTGGTATATTTTTGGGGTACTTGGTGCCCGATATGCCAAGTCACCTCGCCTATGGTTAACTCGGTCAGTTCAGATCAAGATTATCAAGTGGTTTCTATTGCAGTTGCATCAGGTACCGATGCTGAAATAACAACCTTTATGCAGCAGCATGATTATCGTTTTGAGGTGATCAATCAACAAAACCAACCTCAGGCAATATCATTAAGCCAACAATGGGGCGCAATGGCTCTACCCGCGATTTATATCATCGATACGAATAACAATATTCGCTTTGTCACCTCAGGCGTAACCAGCAGTTGGGGCATGTCGTTGCGCTTGTGGTTAGCGACTTGGTAAACAACCTTTAGCCAAACATCTCTATATCAATTGGATAATTGATTTTTTGTTATTAGCAAAATTTTGTTATTATTCTCACCATAAGTGCGCATGGCTGAGTACTCATAAGCATCAGTGCCACACATCTTACCTGAATCAGACTCAATCAAAGAGAACACCTTATCATGCACATCTTTACATATAAGCCGCCATCTATTCCTTGGTTGGACATTCGCTATAAAGACCGTGATATTATCGTGATTAATAAACCTTCTGGGTTATTATCAAACCCAGGACGCTCGCCAGACACATTTGATACCGCAATAACCCGCTTGCAACTATGCCATCCTGAAGCCATTTTGATCCATCGTTTAGATTGCGACACCTCGGGTATTATGATTTTTGCGCGAACCAAAAAAGCCGAATCACATTTAAAAATTCAATTTCAAAATCGCCAAGCCAAAAAAGTGTATATTGCAGAAGTCACTGGCCACGTCGATGAACAGCAGGGGAAAGTAAACTTTGCTATCGGCCCAAACCCTGATTCGCCGCCATTTCAAATGCTCACCAGCACAGGCAAAGCTGCGTTAACCTACTTCCAAGTACTTGAACATAGAACACACTCAACCTTGATGGAACTTAAGCCGCATACGGGTCGCACTCATCAACTTAGGGTGCATATGTTATCCCTTGGTCATGCTATTTTAGGCGATGAATTTTATGGTGATGCAGCAACGATCAATGCCAGTAAACGTTTAAACTTGCATGCACAGTCACTGACAATTACTCACCCTTACAGCCAAGCTGAAATGACTTTTTTTAGTCAGCATCCATTTTAATAATATGAGTGAAGCCAGATTAGACGAAAAAAAATGCTGACGCGGTGACGTCAGCATTTTTTTAATCAGTGTCATAACATTAACTAGCTTGAGCAGCTTCTTTCGCTTCAGCGGCTTCACATGCTGCAGCGGTAAATATTACATCCGTAGAGCTATTCAATGCTGTTTCAGCAGAGTCTTGGATCACTCCAATGATAAAGCCAACAGCCACCACTTGCATCGCAACATCATTAGAAATACCAAATAAGCTACATGCTAATGGAATCAACAATAGCGACCCACCGGCAACACCTGATGCACCACAAGCTGAAACAGAAGCAATAACACTCAATAACAGTGCCGTCATAAAATCGACTTGAATTCCCAATGTATTTGCAGCAGCTAAAGTTAATACCGTAATAGTAATCGCTGCACCGCCCATATTGATGGTTGCACCAAGAGGAATAGACACTGAATAGGTGTCTTTATGCAATTTAAGTTCTTCACATAAAGCCATGTTTACCGGGATATTGGCTGCACTAGAACGAGTAAAAAATGCCGTAACCCCGCTTTCACGTAAACACTTAAACACTAATGGATAAGGATTACGTTTAATTTTGACATACACAATAATAGGGTTAACCACCAAAGCAATAAATAGCATCGATCCCACTAACACCATCAGTAATTGACCATAGCCTGCTATGGCTTCAAAACCTGTTTCGGCAAAGGTAGCAGCCACTAAGCCAAAAATACCGATAGGTGCTAAACGGATAACAAAGCGGACAATATTCGACACTGCATCACTGACATCAGAAAGCATTCTCTTAGTACTGTCACTGGCATGATGCATGGTTATCCCTAAGCCTGCACCCCACACCAAAATGCCAATATAATTACCGGTTAATAATGCATTAACTGGATTATCGACAATTTTAAATAATAAGGTATTGATAACTTCACTAATGCCTTGAGGAGGATTTGAGCCTTCAATTCCGGCGGTTAATAGTAAAGTGGTTGGAAACGCAAAACTAAATAACACTGCGGTTAATGCTGCAGCAAAGGTTCCCAGAAGATATAGCCCAATAATCGGACGCATATTGGTTTGGCTATTTTTCTTTTGATTAGCAATAGATGATGCCACCAAAACAAAAACCAGTATTGGCGCAATCGCCTTTAAAGCTCCCACAAAGAGTGAGCCTAAAAAAGCCACATTGTTGGCACCAGTTGTGGAAATACTTGCCAGGACCACACCCAAAATGATCCCGCTGATAATTTGAAGCACAAGGCTACCGTGAGCGATACGAGCGAATAGTGATGTTTTTTGATTCATTACTTAACCTATGATTATTATATTTATAGCTTTTTATGATCAAGGTTTTACTTATCTTTAGAAAGGGAAACATCAAAATGTTAATCATATCTGAACAGTTATCACCCACTGCATGTGGTGATATAAAACATACGTTTTAATACTGACAACATCATTGATAATATCAATGCTATTACTGAAAACACCCTGCTGTTTTACTCATTGATGTACGATCAATTCAACACGCTCAATTAACACACTTCAATCATTCCGTTTTCAGGGATAGCACTCCCTCATTAAAGTTA
Organism: Shewanella sp. 5S214; assembly: GCF_041439795.1. Classification (NCBI taxonomy): domain Bacteria; kingdom Pseudomonadati; phylum Pseudomonadota; class Gammaproteobacteria; order Alteromonadales; family Shewanellaceae; genus Shewanella; species Shewanella sp. 5S214. The sequence continues at coordinate 10,107 of NZ_JBGOOV010000014.1, read as the reverse complement.
AGCATTACCTTGTGAACAGCGAATATACTGAACACTGTAAAAGCCTCATAGCTATATATCAGGATGGTGTGTGATAAGTCTAGTATTGATACAAAATGAGTAAAAAAATTTAAGCTTCGCTCATAAAGAAAGCATTAAATTGAAGCTTACCGACAACTTGCTGCAAAATTGTTAACCATGTTAAAAATGAATAAATATCAAAAAATATCACCATTAACTTGGTTGTAATGCCTGTGCGCCTCTAAGCATTGCTTCAATCAGCTCTTTAGCATCAAATTTCGTTAATGCCTCATTGGCGCCAACTTGCTTGGCTTGGCTGACACTTATTTCACTCGATAATGAGGTATGAAGAATAATATATGCATGCTCAATTGCCGGATTATTTTTAACTTCGAAGGCTAATTCGTAACCATCTAGACCTGGCATTTCAATATCACTTACCAATAAGTCGATAGGTTTTCTTTCTGCGGCGGCTAGCTGCATCATTTGCAATGCATCACGGCCATCTGCGGTGACTTGATACGCTATATTAATGGAGTCCAGAGCATCGGATAATTGTTTACGGGCAACTTTGGAGTCATCCACCAACAAAATACGCAATGGTGATAATTTTTCACGTTGAACATCGGTTAATATTGCTCGATTACTAATGGGATCATCAGGGAATATTTTCGATAATAACAATTCGACATCAAGTAATTGCACTAATTGATCATTAAAACGAGTGACACCAGTTAAAAAGGCATTTTTGCCTAAGTTGCCAGAAGGCGCCTCAATATTACGCCAATTACACTCAATGATCTTATCAATGCCACGCACCAGAAAACCAATGACCATTCGCTGACAATCGGTAATGATGATGTAGCAATCTTTTCGCTCAGATTCACTCACAGGTTTATAGCCAATAGAAGCCGCCATATCAATAACCGGTATAGTCATACCACGAATAGTCGCCGCGCCAAGAATAGCAGGGTGAGAATGCGGGATTTTAGTTAAAGGAGTATACGGTACGAGTTCACGAATTTTTAGAGTACCCAAGGCAAATAATTGTGTTTGATTCAACTTAAAAAGCAACAGCCCCTGTGATTGATTCGCTTTGCTTATTTTAGGACTCATTATTACCCCTTCATCTGAAGACTGAAATCAACTTCACTATAGCATTTATTGGCAATATGTAGACTAGCTTTTATCGTCATTTATCTACAAATAGCATTACAAATCACAAAATTAGCAATTCACCTGATAATAGTCAGCACTGATATAATGCCGATTGCGATCACGCTTCAATACATCATTTTTTGTCATTAATTCTTGATAAATATTACCGAGTTATCAAGTTACGTTAACCGCTTGCCGCAAATGACTATTGCTATCAATACTCTTGTCACCACGATTAGTCTATATGGAACGGAAAAGGCAGCTCAAAAAATAACGTAAACTTCAAATAGCTAAATGCTGTGTGACAATTCACATTATAGGCATTACCTGACATAACTGCCTAAAATATATATCAAATGACTCATGAGCATAAATATTTACGCTGATCTAAGCCCTTTAAAACAACGAAAGGAGACATAGATGAAATCAATGATTGATCTCATCTATTGTCTCCCTGATGCAATATTTAAATTTAACTCAATTAGTTTGAAGCAGATTGGAGCTCGTAGAGTACGTCATACACAAACTGATCCCAACCATCAGCATCAAACGCTAAACCACTGGCATTACGCACTTGACTAACGGCATGTAAGGGCGCTGCACCATTTTCCATCATGTAATAAGCCATTACCACTTCAGTACGATTAATGCCTGAACGACAATGAAGTAACACAGGTAAATTATCAGCTTCACACTCACGAATAAATGCGAGTACCTGAGGTAGTATTTCAGCACAAATGGCTAAATCCTCAGGCTCAGGTGGAATATTGTCAGGTAAATTAAATACTTTATGACGAATACCTAACTCTGCCATGGCCTTAGTGTCGCAACCTTCACCATTGTTTAATGATGCAATTGCACCGAAACCCGCTTGCTGTAACTCAGCTAAGTTCCATGCATCTTTGTTTGGACCACTACGACCTGCAACTTGTCCATCAACTAACCAAAAAATATGTTTCATATTACCTACTACTAATCTGGTTTTTTAGCCCAAATATCAACATTAACTGAGGACAACTTTTTACGTTTCTTTTTACCACTGCCTTCAGGCTTAGCCATTGGCTTAGGTTGTTCCAGCACGTTTTCGGGCACTACATCATCAGCCTCAAATCCAACAACTTGTTCACGCTCAAGGCGGATCTGATTCTTCTTCTCGATAACACTGAAGTGATGATACTCATCATGGGACAGCAAGGTCAACGCTAAACCGACCTCTCCTGCACGTCCACTTCGACCAATTCGATGCATATAATCTGCTGGACTGCGCGGTAAGTCAAAATTAATTACCACTGGTAATTTTTCAATATCAAGACCACGGGCAGCAATGTCTGTTGCAATGAGCACTTGAATCTCGCCGGCTTTAAAACCTTCCAATACCCGACTTCGCGCACCTTGCGCTTTATCTCCGTGAAAGACTTCAGCAGTGATACCACGTTTAGCTAATTTTTGAGCTAAATGATTACAACTATTTTTAGCGCCGACAAAAATGAGCACTTGACGCCATTGATGTTGTTGAAGCAGATGAGCCAGTAAGGCAGTCTTTTTTTCACGATTAACCGTCATGACACGCTGAACTAAGGTGCTTGCTTCAGCACTTTGTAATTGTATCTCAAGCGGATTGACTAACAGCGCTTGCGTTAGTTGGCGAACTTCATCAGGGAAAGTGGCAGAAAACAATAACGTCTGTTTTTTCTTAGGAAGTAAGTCAAGCACCTGAGTAAGCTCTTCAGTAAAACCTAGACTTAACATACGGTCAGCTTCGTCAAGCACTAAGGTTGACACTTGAGATAGCTTTAATGCGTTAGACGAAACTAAATCGAGCAGACGACCTGGTGTTGCGACCACGACATCAGCACCACCGCGTAATGCTAACATCTGAGTGTTAACAGAAACACCACCAAAGGCCGCAACCACTTTAATGTCACCATTTAAGTGAACCGCATAGGATTTAAAGCTGTCGGCAACTTGCTTGGCTAACTCTCTTGTAGGCACTAAAACTAACGCACTAACAAAATTTCCTTTAGATGATACAGCTTGACGACTGACTAATTGATGCAATATCGGTAGCGCAAAAGCAGCTGTTTTACCCGAGCCGGTATTGGCACCTGCTAGTAAATCTTTACCAGTTAGCGTGCTTGGAATAGTTTCAGCTTGAATAGGGGTCGGCTGAAGGTGATTAAGCTCAGCCAATCTTGCCAACAATGGAGTATGCAGGCCAAATTCAGCAAAAGTCGTCGCGAGAGAAGCTTGGGTCATGTATCAAATGCGCTCAAAAAATGAATATCAATCGCGCATTTTAACGTACTTTACCCCAGCAGTCAGATAAATTAACGAATTTGTTCAATCCCTTCTAAGTCGAGTAACCACTGTTTCATCTCAAGCCCATAAGCATAACCAGTTAGCTTGCCGCCCTTGCCTATCACGCGATGGCAAGGGACAATTATCGCTATCGGATTGGCGCCATTTGCTGCACCTACCGCTCTGACCGCTTTAGGCCTACCTATGGTATTAGCGATATCACTGTAACTGCAACGCATTCCAAATGGCAACTGACTCAATGCTTGCCAAACCTCTTGTTGAAACACAGTCCCTTTCGGCGCTAAGGTCACATCAAATTGTTGCCTTGACTTAGCGAAATATTCAGCTAACTGAATCACAGTTTCATCAATGTGGCGCTGCGCCTCTAGTAATATAGCGCGATCAGGCTCGATATCGCTTTGCGGTAAAGCAACTTGGGCATGAACGTTTACCGTTAAACTCCTTTGAGCCAGATCCTCAACCTGTAAATGGGTTAATCCATGCTCAGATGCTTTAAGCGACAGTAAGCCAACAGGACTCGTAACTAAGGCATGGCACTTAGGCGACGTAAAATGGGTCATAAAATTATCCGTTTTTGGCAGCGACAGGATCGTAATCCCAAAGCTGAAAGGTTAAGTAACTGCCCCAAGGTGATGCTTGTTTTGTCATATCAGCAGCAATACTTAAATATGATTTTGGTGTTTCAATGGATTGACCCGCCTGTTCATGTAACGCATACAAGCGCTTTTTGATAACTAAATCAGAACTCAAAAACATATCTGGATCACTTAAGCCGCGCATCTTAGCGTACGCGACAGTCCACGGACCAATACCTTTTACTTCAAGCCAGTCGTCAGGTGTTGAGTCTGCATGTTGATGTACAAATTTCCCCAAAGCATTCAATGCTAATTTTCGAGCACCAGGCATGTTTAGTTCATCCAATGATGCTGCAGCAATAGTTTCTGGCGTCGGAAATAATCGCCAAGTCTTACCATCAATGAGAAGTGCTGTACCATAATGCTTAACCAGTAAATTTAATAACTTAGTCGCTTGCAATACACTCACTTGTTGCCCTAACACAGCTCTACAAGCAGCTTCAAACACACTGCCCGTGGCTGGAATACGCAAGCCAGAGTCAATTTGAGATCCTAATGTAATAATGGGTAACAATGCTTGGCGAATAACGACCATGTCAGCATCTAAATCGAACATACGTCGTAATTGCAGTACAATATGATGTAATGATTTAATATCGTTAGCATCTAGTAAGTAAATACTCACATCCAGCTGGGGTTTATCGATATTAGGCGAAACATAAAAAAAACCGTCAACCCCATCAAATGAAAATGTTCGACCATAACGACCTAACTCATCGTCAATAACTTCCATATTGTCGACCTGACGAAATGCATAAAAAGCTAACATTTTACTCCAACTCAGAGGCGGTCGGTAAGATAATGCTAATGTTATTGGTTTACTGTAAGTTCTCACTTGGTTATCGTTATAAGAATGAGTGTCGTCCGTTGAACCTCGGCTTTTTTGGCGCAAATCACTCGGGGTTAACAGTAACTGTTGTTTGAAAAATTCATTAAACCGCCTGATGCTATTAAAGCCTGCAGCCATAGCAACTTCAGTCATTGATAATTGTGTTTGGTGTAATAACTGTTTAGCAAACATCAACTGCTGATATAACGCAAAGCGTTTAGGCGATGTCCCCATTCCTTGATTAAAGAGTTTATGTAGATAGCGACTGCTAATGCCGAGCTTTTGTGCCAACGACTCGACAGTTCCAGCGTTGTCGCCACTTAAAAAGCCTTGTTCAATTAACTTGATGGCTCGCATTAATGTTGTTTGAGTGCCTAACCACGCAAAGGAGCTTGGAGCACTATCTGGTCGACATCTCAGGCAAGGCCGGAGCCCTGCATTCGCCGCTTTTATAGCAGAATCAAAGTAACGAACATTTTTTTCATAGGGCGCTGGGGCGGGACAGATTGAGCGGCAATAGATCCCGGTGGTAAGTACCCCAGTAAAAAATTGACCATCAAAGCGTGCATCACGACTCAATCTCGCCTGTTGGCAGATCTGAGCTGTAATATTGCAATCGCTGTTAATCTGTACCATTAATTCCGTTAGCCTCGTTAACTTTAGTCAAGTGCAATAGATAAACTGAACCTTTTTCAGTGCACTGCGTATTTGAGTAATTATCTTACCTAAACACAACAACCACGACTAGCGGAAAACGGAACTCAATCGTTTCGTATAATGTAACAATTTAACCGATTACATTTGGTAGATTTACGTTATCCTAGTCAGCAGAATTTTCACCATTACGTTAGAGCATTAGATGTTTAAATTTTTTGAATCATTGACCCAAGCACTGCCACAAGAAGAGCCGACCCAGCCCCCCAATACCCTGTATGCATTTTGCCGCCATTATACCCGCGGATTTGGGTTACCTTTAATTGTGATGTCGGTGCTAACGGCCATATTGGCGATCTTGGAAGTCTCGCTCTTTGGGTTTATGGGCAAATTAGTCGATTGGTTAGTGACCAAAAACCCGCAAACCTTATGGCAAGATGAAGGTACAACATTAATTATCATGTCGGTGCTTGTGTTAGTGGTTATTCCGCTGATTGTCTGGCTGCATGCGTCTATCGTGCATCAAACACTATTGGGCAACTACCCTATGGCGATTCGCTGGCAAGCACATCGCTATTTGCTCAAGCAAAGCATCTCATTTTATCAAGATGACTTTGCCGGACGAATAGCCACTAAGGTTATGCAAACATCGCTTGCGGTCCGTGAAACTGTGATGAAATTACTCGACGTTCTCATGTATATCTTGGTTTATTTCACCTCGATGCTGGTGATGATTGCCGCTGCTGATGTGCGCCTGATGCTGCCCATGCTGGTATGGTTGGCTGCTTACGTCTTAATTCAGTGGAAATTAGTGCCAAAGTTAAAGGCGATATCCACAGAGCAAGCCGATGCTCGTTCAACCATGACCGGGCGTATTGTTGACAGTTATACCAATATTTCTACTGTAAAGCTGTTCTCACATACCACCCAAGAAGCTGACTATGCTCAAGACAGCATGACACATTTCTTAAAAACTGTTTATGGCCAAATGCGCCTGGTAACGATCATTAATGTCTTAGTACAAATCATTAATTACGTGTTGGCGTTTACTATCGCTGCGGTATCTATTTGGTTATGGGCTGACAATGCGATTACGGTTGGCGCAATTGCCATTGCTGTAAGTTTAGCCCTTCGTTTAAATGGTATGTCACAGTGGATCATGTGGGAAATCAGTTCGCTATTTGAAAACATTGGTACCGTTACCGATGGAATGAATACTTTATCGAAACCGATTGCGATTCAAGATAAACCCAACGCCAAAGACATTACTGTAGATCAGGGTAAAATCGATTTTAACCAAGTGAGTTTTCATTATGGCGAAAAAGCAGGAGTCATTGAACAGCTAAACCTGAATATTAAAGCTGGCGAAAAAGTCGGTTTAGTAGGACGCTCTGGTGCAGGAAAGTCGACATTAGTAAACTTACTAATGCGTTTTCATGATGTTGAAAAAGGCCAAATACTCATTGATGACCAACCTATAACAGATATTACCCAAGACTCATTACGGGCAAACATTGGTATGGTTACTCAGGACACATCTTTGCTGCATCGCTCAATTCGTGAAAACATTTTGTACGGCGATCCACATGCCAGTGACGAGCAACTAGTAGCGGCTATCACTCAAGCACAAGCAGCAGAGTTTATTGATAATTTAACTGACCCATTTGGTAACAAAGGACTCGATGCCCAAGTTGGTGAGCGCGGAGTCAAGCTATCTGGTGGCCAACGCCAACGCATTGCCATAGCAAGAGTATTGCTAAAGAATGCGCCCATTTTATTACTTGATGAAGCAACATCAGCGCTCGACTCTGAAGTCGAAGCCGCGATTCAAGAATCATTGTATGAATTAATGGAAGGCAAAACAGTGATAGCGATAGCGCATCGACTGTCGACGATTGCTGCTATGGATAGGCTAATTGTGTTAGATAAAGGCTGTATTGTTGAGCAAGGAACCCACCAAGAACTCATTGACGCTAAAGGCATATATGCACAGCTTTGGGCTCACCAAACCGGTGGTTTTCTGGGTTTAGATTAAAACCTACCCGAGATAGTTTGTAACTAACCTCTACTGCAAAAGCCACTCACACAATGAGTGGTTTTTTTATTGTGGTATAAACAATAGGATTCAACACAAACAGCTATATTCGCGACTAGGCCAATACTAAAAATGAACAGATATGATAATGGAAATCAAAAAATCATGATGTTTTGTTTAATTAGGTTGGGATTATTTTTGATGGTGTTTGATGGTGTTTGATGGTGTTTGATGATGTTTGATGATGTTTGATGATGTTTGATATTGAGGATGAAGCTAGATGGTGTTTGATTATGTTGATATTGAGGATGAAGCTAGATGGTGGTCGCTACTGGGCTCGAACCAGTGACCCCCTCCTTGTAAGGGAGGTGCTCTCCCAGCTGAGCTAAGCGACCTGGGATATAGCGCAAAACTAAATTGATATGGTGGTCGCTACTGGGCTCGAACCAGTGACCCCCTCCTTGTAAGGGAGGTGCTCTCCCAGCTGAGAT
>NZ_JBGOOV010000014.1:0-1889 GCF_041439795.1 Shewanella sp. 5S214 | reverse complement strand
GGCTCGAACCAGTGACCCCCTCCTTGTAAGGGAGGTGCTCTCCCAGCTGAGCTAATCGACCTCGCTGTGTGGGGCCGTATTATAGGGGGCAAGCAAAACCTGTCAACGCTTTTTATTTAAAATATTGCCAGTCGGGCTAAAATTGTTCGCTTTGATGCTTTGTTGAACAAGGGATTGTACTCAATAATAAAGAAAATTCAAAAACAACCCTAGGTTTAGATGTCCGCCATTTCAACTGTTGGGTTTGACTGTTAGAATAGCGTCACATTTTTTTGTTTGTCTTCTTTAGACGTTTATAAATAGGTTAGTGTCCGATTATGACTACCAAGACGCGTTTTGCTCCAAGTCCAACTGGTTTTCTTCATGTAGGTGGTGCTCGAACAGCACTTTATTCATGGTTGCACGCTCGTGCTAACAATGGTGAATTTGTACTTCGTATTGAAGACACTGATATTGAACGTTCAACTCAAGAAGCCTGTGACGCTATCCTTGATGGTATGAACTGGTTAGGTTTGACTTGGGATGAAGGTCCTTACTACCAGACTAAGCGTTTTGATCGTTACAATGAAATTATTGCGCAAATGCTTGATAAAGGCACTGCCTATAAATGTTATTGTTCTCGTGAACGTATTGAAAGCATGCGTGAAGAGCAAGCTGCACAAGGTCTACAACAAAAATATGACGGTTGCTGTCGTAACCTTGCGCCTCGTGATACTGATGAGCCCTTTGTTGTTCGCTTTAAAAACCCTATCGAAGGCAGTGTGATATTTGATGATCACGTCCGTGGACGTATCGAAATTTCTAACGATATGCTTGATGACTTAATTATTAAGCGTACCGATGGCGTACCTACTTATAATTTCTGTGTTGTAGTCGATGACTGGGATATGGGCATCACCTGCGTTGTACGCGGTGAAGATCATATCAATAATACTCCACGCCAAATCAACATCCTTAAAGCCTTAGGCGCACCTATTCCTGAATATGCTCATGTGTCGATGATTCTAGGTGACGATGGCGCCAAGCTATCTAAGCGACATGGTGCTGTAGGCGTTATGCAGTACCGTGATGACGGGTATTTACCTGAAGCACTATTAAACTACCTTGTTCGCTTAGGTTGGTCTCATGGTGATCAAGAAATATTTTCAATGGACGAGTTGAAAACGCTGTTTAAATTAGATGATATCAATAAAGCGGCTTCAGCTTTTAATACTGATAAGCTCGTTTGGCTAAACCAACATTATATCAAGTCTCTCGATCCTGTTTATGTCGCATCGCATTTACAGTGGCATATGGATGATCAGAAAATTGATACTAGTAATGGCCCAGCGCTAACTGAAATTGTTACGGCACTATCTGAACGTGCGAAAACGCTAAAAGAGTTAGCCGCTTCAAGCCGATACTTCTATGAAGACTTTGCAGATTTTGATGAAGCCCAAGCTAAAAAGCATTTACGTGGCGTTGCACTAGAGCCTCTAACATTGTTTAATCAAAAATTATCTGAGCTAAATGATTGGAGTGTAGAGAATATTCACCACGTTATTGAAGCGACAGCAACTGAACTTGATGTCGGTATGGGTAAAGTGGGTATGCCTTTACGTGTTGCCGTGACAGGCGCAGGGCAGTCTCCTGCGTTAGATTTAACCTTGTTCTTAATCGGAAAAGAAAGATCTGCACAAAGAATATCCAAAGCGATTGAATTTGTAGCAGATAGAATAAATTCCTAAAAAACGAGTTGACACTTTTGGGTATGCTGCATAGAATGCGCCTCGCAGTTGAGACATGATGTTAGTTTTTTCTAGTAGCATATCCAAAAGCATTAAGTAAGAGGGGTTATAGCTCAGCTGGGAGAGCGCTTCGCTGGCAGTGAAGAGGTCCACGGTTCGATC
>NZ_JBGOOV010000013.1:102272-122068 GCF_041439795.1 Shewanella sp. 5S214 | reverse complement strand
AGTCAAAAGAAACACCTGGATCCCTGATAACAGATCTCAGGGATGACGAGCGGGTTGAGCAAAGCCTAATATGTAGAACCTAGAACCTAAGACCTAGGACCTAAAAACTAAGAAACATCTGGATCCCCGATAACAGATCTCGAGGATGACGAGCTAAAAAAATGATCTAAATAAACAGAACAGAAATAGCGGCCTACCTAACCTTTTTCTGTGTATCAGAAGGCAAATAACGCACTAACCAGCACAAGGTTAAGATGGTTAAAAAGAGTAAGGTGTTGGAAGGAGACTGAAGATTAAAATCAACAGAAATATGCAGTAGCATATGCACAATAGCCATTGCACAACCAAAAGCGACACCTTTATAAAGTTTATTGTTGCGTAAATACATGGTTCGGCACGCCAACCAAAATGCATACAACACCCATAAACCTAAAATAGCTGTCATCACCACGCCGTACTCCACTACAAATTGTACATATTCATTGTGGGCATGATCATAAAAGCCAGAATAAAACTGTGGTTGATATTGTGGGAATACAGTATAAAAACTGCCGCCACCTGTGCCGGTGAACAAATGCTCTTCAATAATTGGAATACTATCAATCACCACCTCATCACGAGTTTCTGACGCAAATGAAGTATCGTCTAAACGCTGCTTGAGCTTATCAACGCCAAAAATTGAACCGACAATCAACAAATCGAGAATAAAAATACTCACCACTAGAGGCTTGAACAAGGTGGGTGGACGACGGTAAATAAACATCGACAATAAAGACACAACACCCAAGGCGGTAAAAAATCCGGCATTGCCCATGCGTGAGCGACTTAAAATTAACCCAATCACCATGATAATGATGGCTAAACGTAAAATAAGTTTACGGCTGAATAATGTCGACAATAACCCAACGATGATGTCTCTAGCGTCATGATCATTTTTAGTGGTCTTTAATTCAGATAGCAGCCAACCAAACGCGATAGAAAGACATAACGCCAAATAATTAGCAAAGTGATTTTGATAAACAAACGAACCTCTTGCTCTATCGCCGTCGTGGTAACCAAATATAGGCGATACATCGAGTTGTAATAAATGAATCAAGGTACCATAAAATGCTTGCAAGCAACCTGAAACGATAATCGCAATCAATAACCAACGAAGCGCTCGAGCATGTTGAAAGTATTGAGTTAATAACAGAATAAACAGGCTATAACAGAATGTTTTTAATAATTGCTGAGCAGTTTGATAAGCATCAACCGTATTAATAGCGGGGATCCAATTCAAGATCTGCAAACACAAATAGGCCAGCATCATTCCGGTTGGGATCAGTAAATGTTTTTGCCAACGATATCGTAATAAGAGTGCATTATGTTTAAAACAATACACCACATGGCTAATCGCAAGTACTACGATAACAAACTCTAAAATGGCTAAGGCCCAAATACGATTACTGCCTAACGGAATTGGCATCCACACAATCAATGCGCATATTGCCAATATCATCACGCGATCAAACACCCCAAAAGACTGAGAACTACGTATACGATCATCCATTACCGGCACATATCCTTTTCAATCCATGTAATATCATTTTGGTTAACATCCACAGGTAAGTACTTGAAGTAGGTACATATAGTCGGCGTTAATTGATATTGTAAGGCGAGCATTTTTAAATCATTGCGCATAGTCCAATTGGCCATTGCAGCAATTTTTGCAGTGCTAAACACCAACTGTTTTTGCGTCGCCGTTAACGATGACCAATGAGCAAACCCTATCGCTAATATTTGATGCAACACTTCAGGTGTATATGGGCCATAATGGAGTGCCTGTTGTAAATAAGGCCATGCTGCTGCTAAGTCATGCTGAATAAAGGCTAGATTATAGGCATAATCGCTATAAGCATTTGGCCATGTTGGTCGTTGATTAATCGCATCGCGGTAAAGCTGATTAAAAACCTCATTATTGGGGGTAACTAATTGTGAAAAAGCGCCCCACTCCATCACTTTCACTAGCGTGAGCAAATAATGCGGATTCTGATCATCAATTTTAACCGCATAGTCGGCAGCCAATAACGCATTCGAATATTGTAATGATGTCGGTGTATTGCCACTTTGCCACTGATCAACGTAAAAACGTGATTTAAAATAGTAGGCATTGGCTAAACCTTTCTGTAACAAAATAGGTAATAAGCCCAGTAGGACTAAAATAATGAGTGCGTATGTCACACGTCTTGCTGACCAGATCATCTTACTCATCCACTACCTCGCCTGTTCAAATAATGAACTAGAAATACTATCTGGCATTACTGTCGTCATCGAATAAGCATAGTCCTCATCAACTAACTGACGTATGGCATCATAGGCTAAGGCTAACTTAGGCGGACGACGATTTAACGAATGACAATCGGATGCAACAATCGAATATAACTTGCGTTTAAGCAGGTATTCACTCAACTGCTGTGGGCTAGGCCCCATATCACCAATCAGAGATGCTGCTGTTAATTGCAACAAACACCCAGCCTTTACAAAAGGCATAATCCTATCCGGATGTGCTTGCAACTCTCTGTTTCGCTCAGGATGAGCGATCATTGGCAATACATCTTTAGCAAGTAACCACTGGATCAGTTTATCGGTACCCGGCGGAATATGGCTGCTAGGCAGCTCAAGCAGCAACACATCTTTTTGCTGGTGACAACCTAAAAAAGGCAGTTGCTGTTGTTCAATAAACTGCAAAATCTCGGGCGTAATACGCACTTCTGCAGCCACGCAAACTTCGATATTAAGGTCTGTTAATGCTAATGCATCCGACAATACACCATAAGCGGAATGGATCGTTTGCAAATTATTGTCAAAAACCCCTAAATGAATATGAGGGGTTGCCACCATACGAGTGACCCCTTGCTCGACGGCTAATGCTATCAATCCAAGGGCTTCATCAATTGATTTAGCCCCATCGTCGATATTCGGCAATATATGGCAATGTAAATCTATCATGCCTTAGTGCTATCCTTACCTGACTGGTTATTATCCTTTATGGAATAGTCTGCACCATAGGCTTGATAGTAGCCATAATCTCCTTGATAACGTTGTGCATCTTTAGTGTTAAATTGATTTAACACTACGCCAAACACTTTACTGCGGGCTTGGTTCAACTTAGCTAACGTTAACTTAATTGCTTCACTACGGGTATGACCGGCTTTAACAACCAGTACTGTGGCATCGCACAATGAGGTGATAATTAACGCATCACTAACCGCATGCACTGGCGGGGTATCGATAATAATTTTACCGTATTGGGTTTTAAGCTCGGTGAGTAGTTCAGCAAACTGAGCTGATGCTAATAACTCTTGTGGATTTAATGGCACCGCACCCGCTGGCATCACATCCACATTAGGCTTAACATCTTTTACGATACTGTTATGTATACTGTCGGTACCCGATAACACATTAGCAAGCCCCGGCTGATAGGTGGGTAATCCAAAGCGCATACCTAGGCTAGACTTACGTAAATCAGCATCGATAATTAGCACTTTCTCCATAGTGGCATAAGCAAAAGCGATGTTCATTGAGGTAGTGGTTTTACCTTCATTTGGATTTGACGAGGTCACTTCAATCGTAGCAAGTTCACTGCCCATGGCCATTAATGACATCGATGTCCGAATGGTTCTAACCGCTTCGGCATGTAAAGGTAAACTCGCATCATAAAAAGCAAAGTTGACCTCTTCGTAACTAGTACCTTTTTTCGCTTTCGGCACATAACCTAGGGCTCGTTGCGATAATAATTTTTCGACATCATCACTGGTTTTTATAGTGTCGTTTAATGCATCCAGCACTAGCACTAATACCATGGCAAAGCCTAAACTGGCCAAAAACGCCAAAATAATTATGATTTTTTTCTTAGGTTTTTCAGGTAATAACGGCACAACGGCGCGATCAGTAAAACGTGCCACTGGTGAGTCAAAATCACCGGTTACAGCAGTTTCTTTTTGACGAGCTAAAAAAGTATCAAATAACTGTCTATTAGTATCAACTTCTCTCACTAAGCGCTGATAATCAGTATCTTTAGTGCTTAAATTTTGAAACGCGCCCTTTGCTTTACTAAACTGTGCCTCTAACGCTTGCAGTGTTTGATCTGCAGTTTGCGCCTCATCCTCAATACCTTGTACTAAACGGCTAATTTGCTTGCGTAAATTTTGCTGTACCGTATTAAGCTCAGCTTGGGCGGCTATCATTTTAGGATGTTTAGGACCATACACTTGTTGAAGTTCTGACACTTTGCGTTCAACTAATACAACTTCGCGTTTAACATTTTGAATAGATAAATGCGAGGTCACCTCAGGTAAACTTTCTAAACGACTAATATCTGTGGCACCGTAGCGTTTAACCACTGCCATAAAACTATCTGCCTGGGCTTTACGTGACCTTGCAACAGTAATTTCATCGCTTAAGCGCTCTAACTCTTTGGCGTCTAATGCGGTTACCCCTTCAACATCAACTAAGCCATTGATTAACTTAAACTGCTCTAATCTCTGTTCTGATTCGTCCAGCTTTAAGCGTAAATCCTCTAAGCGCCCACCTAACCACGTATTAACTTTTTGGGTCATACCCAATTTGGCTTCTAACTGACTAACAATATAAGTATCACCAATAGCATTAGCTATCTGTGCTGCAAGTTGTGCATCTGAACTTTCAAAGCTAATATTCACTAGTTGGGTATTACGCACTGGCGAGACATTGATATTTTCAGCAAAGCTATCAATTAATTTATGCTTGGCTATATCCTGACTAACCTGACTATCAGCCGCCGTAGCAACTTCTTCAGGAATAAAATTTAACTGTGATTTAAGCTCAGAAAACCAATTTGGAGGTTGATTAAAAGCCTGATGATTGATTAAATCCAGATCATTAAATACTCGCTCGGCTATACTGCGCGACTTAATAATCTCAAACTGAGTTAAATAATATTCTTGCTGACCCGAATTAATCCCATACACTTCATCAATTTTAATCGCTTTAGCTTGTTCCGACTCAATTAATAATGTGGACGATGCCTTATAAATTGGCGTCATGCTTAACACCACAAATATGGTTAATGCAGTCACCAATAACGCAAATGCTAAAATGCGCCACTTAAAACGTATTATTGGCAGTAACAGTTTTTTTACATCGATAAGCTGATCCATTTGCATTACTGCAGGGCTTCGTTCATTGCCTGGAGAAGCACTTTGTCGTCTTTCTTGAAAGCTCATTAAAAAAATCTCTGTTCAATAGTAATGGTATCGCCAGCTTGAATTGGACTATTAATAGTGCCGCGTTCGGAGTCGACTTTGCTACCCTCGCGAGAAATGGCTATTTTTTCTTGCGAAGCACGCTCTGTAAATCCACCCGCCAAGGCTACGGCTTGATTAACTGTCATCCCCGGCTGATATGGATAGCCTCCAGGCTGTTTAACTTCACCATGGATATAAAAAGGTCGATATTCAACCATACCTACAAATACATTAGGTTCAACAAAATAATCGCCTTTCAATCCGCGATACACTATTTGCTCCACCTCTTTAATGGTTAAACCAATTAATGTTAATGAGCCTAAAAATGGATAATTAATCGTGCCACTATTAGTGATTTGCGTTTCTAGGGTTAATGCCTCCTCACCATAAACTTTAATCACTATGGTATCACCAGCACCTAATCGGTAACTCTGTGTTTCGGCATCAGCTGTTATTGGCATAGATGCCAATAACAGCATAAAAGTAGCAGTAAAAAATGTCGCTAAATACTTCATGGCGGTCCTATAGGGTCATTTCAGCTTTGATAAAGTAGATATTTCGATCATAAGCATATTGATTGTCTGTTGAATCAATCTCAAATATATCGACACCCGTGTTTAGGGTTAACCAACGGGTGACGTTATAATTAAGGCCAAATTGGTATACTTTACTTTTGTCTTCTCGTTCTACACCAGTATAGTCGTCGTTAACTTGCTTAAAACCAACAGAAGAGGTAAATAGTTCGCTCCATTCGTGATGCCACTGCACCCCATAACTAGTGCCTCTAATGAAGTCTCCTAAACCATTTGGATCTCGACTGGTTCTACCGGTAGAAAGCTCAAAAGCAGAATAGGTTAATGGCGTCCAAGTCATTTTTGCATCCCAGGACAAACCACTGAAATCTTCACGAACATCATTATCAAAGCCTTTACGTTGATAACCGATACCTATGCTACCTTCGGTTGATGCCGTCGCCTGCCATTCAACACCGACTTTTGCAGTATTGGTTGTGCTATCACGATCGCCCGTAGGATCAACAACATCATATGCTGTATTTACGTTTTGAAAATCAATAAAAATGCTGGTAGCAGCCTGAGTATCATAATAAAACGTTGCCCCTAATGTGGTATCAGCATAATTACGATACTGAGTAATAAACTCAAAATTACTGTACTCTTTACTTAAGTATTTAGCATTAACTCGAGCACGAGCTGGCGTGGTTTTTGCGCCATATTCATAATAGCCACCAGCACTTAAAATATCATAAGTATTAGGCTCAGCTTGACCATTGCCACTGTTACCTTCGAAAATACCTGTACCTCGGTCTTCATGACCTGCAATATATGCCGCCTCAATATTGAAGCGATTTGACTGATTAAGCTCAACCTCAGATTTAGCTTTTAACAAACCATCCAAGTAATTATCATCACTACTGGAAAAGTAATCACCATACTGAATTCCAGCTTCTACTGTATAAATATTGTTACCGTCTAATAACTGCGCTTGCACAGCTGGAGTGACTGTTAACACCCAACTACTTAATTCATCCGCTGAAGTATTAGCACTAGTAATGTTATCATCATATTTAAGACCACCGTTTAAACCTGGGGTAAAATCAATTCCAGATTCAGTGCGGATAACACCAGCTTTGTCATCAGCAGCAAGAGCTGGATTAGCGATCACTATCGCAGCAACCACAGTAGCAATACAACTTAACTTATACGGTATATTCATGCTTTAAATCCTTATAAAATAAATACATGGTGAATAATTAACACCAACGCAAACGCGTCAATGCATAAACTTTAAAACTGTTAAGATTCTAATTTTTGTCACTCAAGCTTGAATGGATAACTCAAATATTCTCTAATAAGTATCAGCGTCATTATCAAGACAGCAAACGTCATTCCCGCGAGCCACGCGGTGTAATCACAGAAAATTCCAGGCCCAGTAACTCCCGAGCCCCCCGCTACGTCATTCCCAGGTTAATAAATCCTTCATTGCTGAGGCTCCCGAACCGTCATTCCCGAGGTCTTTTATCGGGAATCCATTCTCAGCTTCAACCTTCAAAATTCACAGCCCCATAATTCCAGATACACAACTCTGTGAATCCTGATGTTCCAGCTCCATCATGCCCAGATTAATAAGTCCGCCATTCCTGAGACTCCCGCTACGTCATTCCCGAGATCTTTTATCGGGAATCCATTCTCAGCTTCAATCTTTAGAGCACAACAAGATGGTCCGAGGACATAACAAAATGACCTAAAATAAGCATCCAGAGAGGGAAAATCACACGCTATCGAAGTAACTTATGCAAACTAATGACTAATAAACGTTCTTACCAGTAAAGCCTTTAAAAAAGGTCAAAAAGACAATCTTAACGTCCCACCACAGGGTCCAATTACGAATATAAGCTAAATCGAACTCAATCCGTTTTTCCATCTTGTCCAAGGTGTCAGTTTCACCGCGCCAGCCATTAACCTGCGCCCATCCAGTAATACCGGGCAACACCTTGTGGCGTAACATGTAATAAGTAACTAATTTTCGGTATTCTTCATTATGTGCAACAGCGTGAGGACGTGGACCCACTACCGACATATCACCCTTAAGCACATTAAAAAACTGAGGTAATTCATCTAACGATGTCCGGCGAATAAACGCGCCCACCTTAGTTATACGAGCATCACCTTTGCGTGCCTGGGTAACCTTGTCAGCATTTTCAGCTACCGTCATCGAGCGGAATTTCCATACCTTAATTTTTCTGCCATCTAAACCATAACGATCTTGTTTGAACAAAATGGCTCCTGGTGAAGATAAATAAACAGCTATCGAAACAGCTATTAATACAGGAGAAATAGCGATAATCGTGCATAGACTAAAAACAATATCAAAGGTTCGTTTATAAAAACGCCTCATTCCATTTACTGGAGACTCAAATACACTTAAGGTATCGACTTCACCAACACTGCCAATGCGCGCATGCATTAAATTTTTTAATAAAAAATCAGGGGTAATTAAAACATCTACAGTACTATCACCTAATGTTTCAATAATATCTGCAATACGCTTTTCAGCTATCATCGGCAAGCATAGGTAAAGCTTTTGTACTTTTCCATTACGAGCAAGATCTACGGCATCGTTAATTGAACCTACTAAAAGGGACACGTCGAGATTTTCTATACGACTTGGCTGACGATCATCATAGAAACCAACACATTCAAATCCTAACTCATCATGTTTAATAATTTCCTCGTATAAATTTTTACCTGTGTCAGTTAAACCAACGATCGCAACTTTCTCAACATTAAAACCTTTGGTTCGACGAATACGTTTAACCTGGCGAATTAGATAACGGGCTCCAACTAACAGAATTAATGCACAAGAATACCAACCAAATACTACAACACGAGAATATGTTTCACCTTGTTTTATTAAAAATAACAACATAAAAATTATCATAAAAGATATTGATATTGTTAATACAGCTAAAATGCACATATGTGAAAATTTGCCTAAACGCCAAGAACGATATAAACCAAATGATTCACTAATATAACTAAACAAAAATAACTGACAGCTTAACAAAAGCAAATATTCCAAACTTACGTTTAAATTATAGAAAAATAACATTGAGAAAAATGTTGTAATAAGGGCTAATAAATCAAGTAACCGAAATAGAAATCCGCTTTGACCAATATAAAAATTTGAACGTTTATGCATACAACCACCAAGTTAACTATCTTTTTTCATCACATGACAGACCATAAACAACTATACAAAAAACAATAAAAGCGCAATTTGCAATAGTGTTAAAAATAATTGCTTCTGAAAACCCAACTAAAAGTATGTAAAATATTAATTGAAGAAATACAACTTTATCATTATTAATTGAACTTGAAATAATTTCAAATATCAACTTCAAAAAAACAATAAAACAAATCACTCCCCCTGACATAAGTATTTGCAAATACAGATTGTGTGTTTGAGCAACAGTAAAACCAACTTTAGCCGAATTAGAAACAAGCACATCTACAGCAGAAGAATAGCCCCAACCAAATATGATTTTTTGATAAATAATATCTAAAACAAATGACCAGATGCTAGAACGACCGGTAAATGTCAATATTTCATTGATATCACCAGTTCTCGATGCTGAACGTATTATATCGATATAAAACTCAGGCATAACAACAAATGTAATAATAAAAAAAACTATTATTATAGAACACAAAAAAAGCATTATAGAATATGTTTTTCGTCTGAAAATAAAAAAAATAAAAAAACAAATAATTACAGACAATATATTAGTTTTGCTGTTACATAAAAACAAAACTATTAATGACAAGAATATGGATAGGAAACTGATTTTATTCGATAAAACTTTCTTCAACATTAGATTAACGGTTATAACAATATTTATTCCTAGAATAAAAGCAAGTGTATTAGGATGGCCTGAAACGCCTTGCATTCTTGTGCTAGTAATAAACTCCCCCCACTGCCAATATGAATATCTACCAATATCTTTAAAAAAGAAATAAAAGAAAAATGATATCAAAGCAAATGAAATAGAAAAATAAACATACACTATAAAAACCTTTTCAACTCCGAAATTATTTATGTAAAACCTAACAATAAACATTGTTATAAATAAAGTTGTCAAAGTATATATAGCATATAAAGAAAAATGTACTAAAGTAGTAACCAACAATAATAACAACAACAAAAACAAATAAAACTCAGGTTTGTACTGCAAGCCTTTTATAAAGTATCTATAACTTGGGGATATCATAAAAAATAAAGAATATATAAACAAAATCCTAGCCAATACCTGAAAATCTATCCCACGAGATTCAAAACCTGGTGTTCGTAAAGTGAATTGAGTTAGAAAAATAAAAATAAAAAAAGCAGATAATAAAAACCTATTCCAGCTATAACTAAATTTCATAATCAATAATTACCATTTACTACTTCATTTAAACGTTTCAATTTTAAAATTAAAACAATAGAAACTAAAAGCCAAGAAACAAGAATAGTCAAAGAGAATTGAGAACTAGAACTGACACCATTACCAAAGAAAAAAGAAGAAAATAAAACAAAAAAAATAAAACCAGAAAAATATGCAGCTATAATATAACTATAATTATTATATTTAATAAAAAACATTTCAAAAACTTTGTTTATAGAAAGTAACGTATAAATTCCGCCCCATATAATTAAATCATAGTTGGTAGGAAATCCATTAACATCATAAAACTTATATAGAATTGAAACTGAAATAATTAAACAAATAAAACCTAGTGTCGATGATATTAAAATATATTTAACAACAAAATCAAAAACAACTTTATAATTAAATTCAAATTCAGATATTTTCTTTTGGTCTATAGCTTCAAATGTTTTAACTACTATTTGAACAGGTTGAAAAACAGCTCGGGAAACAAAAACAATAGAAGCAACAATAGGTGAGGCCAGAGAAGAAATGATGATAAAAGGCACATGTACCATCGACAATTGTGCTATAGAAAATAGATTTCTATATAACACTAACTTCAAATTACTAAACCAATACAAATAATTAACTCTCGATGTATTAACTATTAATAGAGGCATAATAAAAAACAATATCAAACACACTTCAATTGTAAAAACTACAAAATATAGATATGATATTGATTCTAAACTAAATAAATCTAGTAATAATAATACAGCTACAGAGACACATAAAATAATAGGCGATACACAGATCAAAAAAACCTTTCCATTTTCAATAAGAAAATACTTAAATAATTCGTGTTGAAATAAATAAAGGTACATAAAAACAACTAGTGTAAAAAAGGCGAAATCATAGAACAAAAGGCAACATACAGACAATATAATAATAGTGAGAAAAAGAAGAAAATAGCTTGATGAAAAATATTCTATAATTACTACATTTGACACATCTTTTGTTTTTAATAGATTAAATGGTATCAATATTATAGCTCTCTGAAGCGACAGAGCTATTAGACTATATGTCATAGCTAAACCAAAACTAACTAACTCAGCAGTTCCAATAAACTTTAATATAAAGAAAGTAAATAGAAAATTTAAACCTGAAGAAAGTAGGGAGTCTGAAAAAATAAAAACTTTATTTCTCATTTTTTATATAATCACTTATAAATCTAGAAAGATTATTATCTAGAGATTTAGAGTTAAAGTCGGAAACAGCATCCCCCTTTGAAAATAATATTCTAAAATCACTGCACTTAATAACTTCTGAAAAAAAACTAACAAAGCTCTCTTCATTAAAGAAAACCTTTATGTTATGAAATTTATCTTTGAAACTAGACATAGTATCAGTCTGATGATCATTTCTATGTTCATTTAAATCAGCTAACCGCCCTAAAACTAACAAGGGCTTATCATACTCTAAACATGTGATAATTGTTCCCATTCCTGCATGCGAGACCACTATATCGGCCCAATGTATAAGATCATTATACTCTGACTCATTTAGGAAACGAAATGTTTCAATATTTTTATAAATATTGAAATCATTTCCAACTTGCGCTTTTATATTTAAGATTTTACTAAAATCATCATTATCAAAAATATTAATTAGCCTAGAGAATGGAAGTTGCGCACCAACCGTAATAAAAATATTCATTCTAAAATATTACCATGATATTGTACATTATCACTAGCTAGCTCAGGCCATTGAGTTATTGTTATATTTGAAAAATATGACGCATACTTACCTGAAAAGGATAGTTTTTTAGAATTGGCAATACTATCAACCCATATAGTATTAACGCCAAAAGCCCTACCAACCAACACAGAAATAAGCCCCGGCAATGCACCAGTGGTTATCAGAAAAGATGGTTTCGTATGATTGATTATCTTAAAAATTTGAAATATAGTTTTTAAAGACAAATAAACATTATCCCTAGATACGTCTTGAATTATATAACTACAATCACTAATATTCTTTTTATCATCAAATGAAGCATCAGGACTTGCATTAATATAAATAATTTCATATTCTGGCAAATTCAGATTACTAATTAGCTTTCTGAGTTGAACATTATGCCCACCAACTGAAGCAAGAGCTAAAATTACTTTACTCATATCAATATCCCAAAACGACCTGTACTGATTCCTTCCTTGATAATTTTAGCAGGATTGCCTGCTACAATTACCGAATCAGGTACATTTTTAGTAACTACAGATCCTGCAGCTACAACACAATTATTACCAATAGTGACACCCGGCATTATTATAGAATTCGCACCAATAAAGCAATCTTCACCAATGAAAACTGATTTATGCAACAATCTACACATATCATGAGTTAATATTACTGCTCCGAAAGCAATATAAGTTCCTTTTGAAATATTTATTCCTTTAGGATTTCTTTTATCCAACTTTGCTTTTAATGATATTCTTACAGTTGGATGGATATTCATCTTATAAAATTTCGTATACCATATCACTACTAAATAAAGTATAAATTGTCTAAATTGAACATGATAAAAATTCTTCATAATTCACCTATTACTATCATCTCTTTCCCAAATATCATCTTTACTTAACTTTATAAATATAAAAGCTCTTGCTCTACATACAATAGTAACAAGTACATATATAAAATAACTAAAAAACTCTTTATTATTAACGGCCAATAAAAATAATTTCTTTTGTTCATTCCCTTTTACTGATGGCGAAAAACCAAAAATATGCTTAAGTTGTAAGTTGCCCATTCGACTTCTTGTTTTTATTTTAACTAATGAGTACAAGTCATTTGGTATTAGAACATTAGAAAAAGAGTTTTTTATTTTAAAAAGATTATTTTCTCCCAAAGAAGACTTAACAAAACCATCATCAGATATAACATTTGGTAAAGGAAAAACCTTATCGATTACCTTATTGGATATAATATATACGCCAGCACTTACCATCCCTTTTTTGAAAACTGGAGTTAACATCATAAATTTGTAGAACTTCCTTACTAAAAAACTACCACCTATAAATTTAGGTTCTAAAGTAAAAAAGTCATACTCTTTTGAATTTTTATCATTACTTAGGTTTACTAGGGATTCATGCTTAATTATAACATCAGCATCTTGAATCATTACTCTATCACCTGATATTAATTTAATACCTTCATTAATAGCTATGACTTTTGACCCGATTGATAAATTAATAATTTTTACAAATTTAAACTTTTTGGCTTCAGTCATTGTATTGTCAGAGCAACCATTAGTAATTACTATGACTTCATATAAATTTTCTAGGCCTTCATACTCTTTAAGAAGTTTAGAAATAGTTTTCTCTTCATTATAAGCAGGTATAAGAACACTTATCATCTTATTCTTTCCTAAAAATATCACGAGTGTAAACTTTCAGAAGAACATCTGATAACTCTTCATCAATTCTATTCGATATAATAACATCTGCATCTATTTTGAACTGCTCGAGATTTTGATATACTTTTGAGTTAAAGAACTCATCTTTCTCCATAACAGGTTCAAAAATGATCACTTCAACGCCTTTGGCTTTAATCCGTTTCATGATCCCTTGAATACTCGATGATCTGAAGTTGTCTGAGCCGGACTTCATTATTAGGCGGTAAATACCAACAACTTTAGGGTTACGTTTTAAAATTGATTCGGCAATAAAGTCTTTACGGGTAGTATTTGAATCAACAATTGCGCCAATTAAATTATTAGGAACATCGGCATAGTTTGCACGTAATTGCTTGGTGTCTTTTGGTAAACAATATCCACCATAACCGAATGAAGGATTATTATAGTGATTGCCTATTCGTGGGTCTAAGCAGACTCCATCGATAATTTGTTTACTGTCGAGGCCGTGTGCTTCAGCGTAAGTATCTAACTCGTTAAAGTAAGCGACTCGTAATGCTAGATAGGTATTTGAAAACAACTTAACAGCTTCAGCTTCGGTTGAGTGAGTAAACAAAACCTCGATGTCTTGTTTAATTGCACCTTTAACTAATAAGTTAGCAAAGATTTGAGCGCGCTCACTTTGTTCACCAACAATAATCCGTGATGGATACAAGTTGTCGTGTAGTGCCTTGCCTTCGCGTAAAAATTCTGGTGAGAAGATAATATTGTCACAAGAAAATTCTTGCTTAATGCGTTCGGTATATCCCACTGGCACAGTCGACTTAATGATCATCACTGCACTTGGATTTATGCTGATTACATCTCTTATGACTGACTCTACCGATGAGGTATTAAAGTAGTTTGTCGCTGGATCATAATCTGTGGGTGTCGCAATAATGACAAAATTTGCATCTTTATATGCTAACGCTTTATCTAACGTCGCAGTAAAATTTAGCTTTTTATTTGCTAGAAAGTCTTCGATTTCTGTATCGGAAATCGGTGATATTTTGTCGTTAAGCAAGGCAATTTTTTGTTCTATTATGTCTACCGCTACAACTTGATTGTGTTGTGCCAATAGCATAGCGTTAGATAAACCGACATAACCTGTACCTGCAATCGCTATTTTCATTTAGATAAACTTCCTGGTGAACTTGAATAATTTTTATTGGTGGCTTTTTAAGCCTACATATCTGTGTTTGCAGTGATTAGTCAGGAGAGTGCTAAAGCAAACATCTACAGCTTGATTCCCAATAACAGATCTTGGGAATAACGGCGGTGATGGGGACGCAACCCATACTGTTGATTAATAAGATTATATTTTATATTTCCAATCTCAACAGGCAGGTTTTCAGCTAAAAAAGACACGCTACCGCCACTAGATTACAGCTTCCAGATTGCTATGACGCGTTTCAAATTGTCTATTTCTTTGAGGTTTAACGCTTCAGAACGAAGCAGTAGAAGGTCCCTTGGTAGATACTTTTTAGAGCACTACTAACTGATTTTTGACTTAAGTACTTAGTCATTATTAAGTAAAATCAGTTTTATCCTATCTAACAGGTAGTTAGCACAAAGCCATTAACCCAAAGTGATAGGCTGGGATGCAGCAGAAAATAGTAATGATATGAGTTCACGTTGGAAATAAGCTAACGAAGCAAAATCTTCTGATTTTAAGCTCAACAATAGTTATTTGTGGCCTCATGCCTTATTTACAATTTCCTTCTCTACTATTCGTTTTGTCATCGTTCCTCTTATTGGCCGGAGATTATAATGTATACCGTAAGTTAATGACAGTTTTTTGACTATTTTAATTAAACGTCACTTTTCCGCCGTTTTGTGCGTTATTTACCCGGATATTTCGTCAATAGCTGCTTTTTGAGCATGTTCTTCATTGGCATCGTTACAGACTAATCTGCGTTTGATTGCAACATGATTTTACTGCTTGTTAGCTACAAGCTGAACTAGCAAACAAATTTATAACGCACCACTTGGCCGCATCACCTAACAATTTGCACTTTAGTGGTGCAATGCAATATCATAATCTGTCACTCTGCCGAGGCGGTATAAGTGAAATCCTTTATCACCAACATAATCAGTAAAACTAAAAATAGAAGACTGTTTAATAACAACTAAATACCATTATTGATTTTATTACTCTATGTTAACTATCAAAGTTACCAGGTTTTTTAGCCGCTTAATTAGACTGTTCAGTACAACATTTATGTTGAAATAGCCCTTTTCACCCCTCGGGTTAATCAAGTTGCGTGCCAACAAATTGACACAGTCAAAAAAAACATTCTCCTAATTGCTTTTGGGTTAAAAATAAGACTAAATGCACTTGTTGTATTTTTACGCTATGCTGAAGCAGATTTCTGGACGCGTTATATAAACTTATGCAGTACGTCATTTTATTGTCGTTTTGACGTTAACTAGATTATGATGTGCATAATTATTGCTACCATTTATGTATATTTATTACACTTAGCTAAATTTGCTCACATGATTAGTAGGAATTAACGTATTAAGTTTGCTGTGTTTGGCATGGATAAATATCGCCATTGGCTAGTAATGTCTGTGGTGTTTTCTGCTGTGTGCTGGGCAACCATCAGTGACGATTTGTTTACCGACGATTTCTTTAAACAAATTCAACAACGTTATGGTGAAGACAGGCTAGAAGATTTTAGTGATTGGCGAGATACCATCGCTGAAGGAAGTGCGCTTAGTGACATGGATCGTTTACATTTAGCCAATCAGTTTGCTAATAGGCGTATCCGTTTTGTAAGCGATAATGATCATTGGCAAAAAAGTGATTATTGGGCGACTCCACTTGAATCATTAGGCAGTAAAGGTGGAGATTGTGAAGACTTTGCCATCTTTAAGTATTTTACATTAAAGGCCATGGGGGTTGATGAAAGTAAGATGCGCTTGATGTATGTGCGCGCTTTATTGATAAATGAACCCCACATGGTGTTAATTTACTTTGAAGACCCAAAGGCAATGCCCTTGGTGTTAGATAACTTAAAAACACAAATTTTACCTGCTAGCCAACGCCGAGATTTAAAGCCTGTTTATTCATTTAATGGCCAAGGATTGTGGTTAGCAAAAGCGCAAGGGTTAGGCAGTAATAAGCCCACTAGCGGTGGCACTAAAAATTGGACTGATTTAATCAATCGAATTGAAAATGGCGAATAATCGTTACAAAGGATCTGGAGCAAACCATGTTTTCTAAAGGAATGTCGTTACGAGTACAGTTGTATCTCCTAATAGGCTGTTTATCGATTTTTAGCTTTGGCGCTGCGTTATACAATAACGTATCGAATATGCGTGGCTATTTAAATGAGCAGTTGGCATCTCATGCACAAGGTGCTGCACACAGTTTAGGATTATCGATATCACCTTATATGGATGAAGAAGGCCTGGTAATTGCAGAAACAATGACCAATGCTATTTTCGATTCAGGCTATTATCAACACATTACATTTACCGATCTTGATGGCAAAGTATTATTTGAACGCACCAACCCTCAAGGTAACTTTGCCGTACCAGAATGGTTTATCAGTTGGTTTACGCTGCATCCTCCTGTAATGACCAGTGAAGTGAGTGACGGCTGGCGTATTGCCGGTAAACTGGAAGTGCAATCGCATGCGGGTACGTCATATAAAAGTTTATGGGATCATGCTGTTAATAATCTAACTTCAACGTTATTTCAACTTGTTATAGCCCTATTGTGTGCTTACTTCATTTTAAAGTCGGTGTTAACTCCTCTTAATAGTATTGAGAGACAAGCTGAGTCGGTGATTCAAAAACGCTTTGAGCTTAATCCTATTAAGCCCTTTACCACTGAATTACGTACTTTAGTTAATGCGATTAATCGTATGATTGAGAATATTCAGCGATCATTTAACGAACAAACTCAATTGGCAGAAACCTTGTCGCGTGAGGTTTACATTGACTCGCATACTGGGTTGCCAAATCGCCGAGCATTGTTAAAAAAGTTTGAGTCGATTCAAGCTGAATATGAACAACACGGAAACCGATTTTATTTAGGCTTGTTGTCGATGACCTCTTTAAAGCAGGTGAATGACGATGAAGGTTATGGCAGTGGTGATGACTATATTTTATCTGGAGCACAGCTTTTTAGTAAGCAGATAAACAGTTTACAAGAGTCGACCTTATACCGTATTTCTGGGTCTGAATTTGCTTTTTTGAGTTCACTTACTGAAGATGAAGCCAAGGAAGTCGATGAGCACATTGCTGAGAGTATTTTGATTGAAAGCTCATCACGTTTTGGTAATGGCTTTGCAAAACATAGCCTCACCCGCGTAAACCATCAAGAAGACTTTGCTGATGTCGTTATGCGTTTAGATAATCAGCTTGTTCATAATCAATATGCAGATAAGGCCAAGGGGCTCGTTTCTGCTCAGGGGATGCAAAAGAATCATTCGCGTGAAGAATGGGTTGGAATTTTGACTCAGTTTACTGAGTATTTCAAAAACGAAATTAACCACTCTAGCAGCAAAGATTTTGCCATTAAGTGTATTCCGTTAGATAAATTATTCGATTTAATGCTCCAGCCTGTAGTAGATGATAATCAATCGATTTTATATGTTGAGTCGTTTGTTCGCTTTAAAATAGCGGGAGAAAATTTATCGACTTTAGACGTGTTTGCCATGGCTGAAAGATTGGGCTTGTTGCAAGATCTTGAACAAGCTGTTGTGTGTTTTATTTTTTATAAGCTGCAACACATTGAACACACGCGTGTGGCGATTAACATTAGCAACCGTGCGCTGCATAACCCGGTGTTTACCGATTGGTTGTTTGATTTATACCAAAAATTGCATAGAACCCTTCCACCACTTTTGTATGAATTTAACGAGTCTGGTGCAATGCTTTCGCTTGAATCGACAGAGAAGTTTATTAGCCGAGCGAAACAATTGGATATTGATATTGCCATTGAACGTTTTGGCTCTAGCTTGAGTTCATTTTGCTACATCAGAAACTTAAACATTGATTACATTAAGATTGATCCTAGTTATGTGCGTGACATAGCTGAATCTGACACACGCTTTTTTGTTCAAACGGTGATTCAAATTTGTCATGGTATTGGCATTAAAATCATCGCACCACAGGTAGAATCGGTCGTTATAGGTGAACATTTTTCACTCATGAATATCGATGGTTTACAAGGTAATGGATTGTATGCTGTGCGAAATTTCAGTACAATTATTCCCGCTAACGCAACAAGTACATGGATCAGTGCATTGCAACTGAATAACTTTAGTCATTCAACAAATATCGAGGCAGAATAAATAATGCGTAAAAGTAAATTAACCCTGTTATTGGTTTCAGCATTATTGACTTCGGGCATGTCTGCCGGTGTTATGGCTGAAGATACTTTAACCGCTAGTACTCAAAATACTCCTGTTTCAGATGCTGCAACACAATTAGCTAGTTCTCTTGTTGCCGCTAATGGCGATGAAGCATTGATAATCGAAGCATTAAAAGCTGCTGTTGCTGCAGGTTTGAGCTCTGATGACATCTTAGCTATTGCGATTGCTAACGGGATTGACCCTGCTATTGTTGCAGCCAATCTTGAAGATGCACAAACTGCTGGCGGCGGTGCATTTGGTGCAGCTCCAGCTCCAGGTGGCCCAGGCTTCGGTGGCGGCTCAGGCGGCGGCGCTGGAACAATATCTAGCAACTAATTTTTTAACGCGATTTCGTTTTAATACAGTTTACATAACTACAAAACGAATTTGCTTTAAACAAAAAACAGCGCAATTTTCGCTGTTTTTTTATGCCTAAAATTCAATATATTCTTTAGCCGCCATACAGAATCATTATCCAATCGTCATTCCCGAGATCTGTTGTATGGTTCTAGCTGTTGATTAGATTTGGGTTCCTAGGTTCTAGGTTTCGCCCCACCCGCTCGTCATCCCTGAGAACTGTTATCAGGGATCCAGGTGTTGCTTAGATTTGGGTTCCTAGGTTCTAGCTACTAGGTGTTGCCCCACCCGCTCGTCATCCCTGAGATCTGTTATCAGGGATCCAGGTGTTGCTGTTGATCTTACTTAAAAGCGTAAAAACTAACACCTGGATTCCGGCTCAAAAGCATTGCCGGAATGGCGGAGTAGTGGGCGTTGTTTGTATG
>NZ_JBGOOV010000013.1:0-102172 GCF_041439795.1 Shewanella sp. 5S214 | reverse complement strand
AAGTAGTGGTAAGCATTACCTACTAGCGTTGTATTGGGCATGTAACTGTAAGCCCCACCCGCACGTCATCCCTGAGATCTGTTATCAGGGATCCAGGTGTTTCTGTTGACCTTTTGTAAAAGCGTAAAAGCTAACACCTGGATTCCGGCTCAAAAGCATTGCCGGAATGACGGAATAGAGGGCGTTGTTTGTATGAAGTAGTGGTAAGCATTACCTACTAGCGTTGTATTGGGCATGTAACTGTAAGCCCTACCCGCACGTCATCCCTGAGTGCTTGTATCAGGGATCCAGGTGTTGCTGTTGACCTTGTATAAAAGCAAAAAACCAACACCTGGATTCCGGCTCAAAAGCATTGCCGGAATGACGGAATAGTGGGCATTGTTTGTATACGAATGAGTAAATGATGCAGTTTGACCCTGCTAGTCATCCCTGAGATCTGTTATCAGGGATCCAGGTGTTTCTGTTGACTTTAACCTTTGGCGTCAGCTTTCAATCTTCAAATCTACACCTGGATTCCGGCTTAAAAGCATTGCCGGAATGACGGAATAGAGGGAATTTAGCCTCATCGCCGTCATCCCCGAGATCTGTTATCGGGGATCCATTCTTTGCCTTGTTGATGGTAAAAGCTGATTGATTTATATTTCGAGATCATCCCAACGTGGATTAAACTTCTCAATTAAATGAATTTTCCATTCACGCTTCCAGTTTTTAAGCTGTTTCTCTCTTGTAATGGCATTATAGATGTCATCAAAAACTTCGTAGTAGACTAATAAATTAATTGAATATTTTTTAGTAAAGCCATCAGACAAGCCATTTTTATGCTCCCAATTTCGTCTGATTAAATCAGACGTCACTCCAATATAGAGTGTGCCATTAGGCCTGTTTGCCATGATGTAAATGTATGATTGCTTATCCATAAGCGTGTACCTGACTAAATGATAAATAAAATATAGCATCTAGTTAGATGGGTGCCTGTAAAAGCTACAAACTGGATTCCGGCTTAAAAGCATTACCGGAATGACGAAGTAGTGGGCGTTATTTGTATGAAGTAGTGGTAAGCATTACCTACTAGCGTTGTATTGGCCATGTAACTGTAAGCCACACCCGCACGTCATCCCTGAGTGCTTGTATCAGGGATCCAGCTGTTTCTTTTGACGTTGCTTAAAAGCGTAAAGCTAACACCTGGATTCCGGCTCAAAAGCATTACCGGAATGACGTAGTAGTGGGCGTTGTTTGTATGAAGTAGTGGTAAGCATCACATACTAGCGTTGTATTGGCATGTAACTGTAAGCCACACCCTCACGTCATCCCTGAGTGCTTGTATCAGGGATCCAGGTGTTTCTGTTGACCTTGTGTAAAAGCAAAAAGCTAACACCTGGATTCCGGCTCAAAATCGTTACCGGAACGACGGAGTAGTGGGCGTTGTTTGTATGAAGTAGTGATAAGCATTACCTACTAGCGTTGTATTGGCCATGTAACTGTAAGCACCACCCGCTCGTCATCCCTGAGTGATTGTATCAGGGATCCAGGTGTCTCATTCACTTACTTATTACAGCAATGCTTGTTCTATGTCTGCTATCAAGTCTTGTACATTTTCTAATCCGACGGATATACGCAGTAGGTTGTCGGTGATACCTGCACTGAGTCTGGCCTCTGGAGTATATGGTGAGTGGGTCATAGATGCTGGGTGTTGAATTAGGGATTCTGCATCACCTAAACTGACTGCTATGGTAAAGAGCTCGAGACGATTAACAAAGTTGATCGCGTCTTGCTTATTGCCTTTGAGTTCGAATGCAATCACCCCTCCGGCGCGTTTCATTTGCTTACCGATAAAACCATGACCTTGATGATGACTTAGCCCTGGATAAAAAACTTGGCTAAATTTAGGATGTTTATCTAAATATTCAGCTAATGCTTCAGCGTTGTCACAGTGACGAGTTAATCGCACATCTAAGGTTTTTAAGCCGCGTAAAATGAGCCAAGCATCGTGTGGGGAGATCACGCCACCAAAGTCTTTAAGTATTTCATATTTGAGTCGGTGCATGTGCTCGGCGTTACCACACACAATACCGGCAATAACATCACCATGGCCATTTAAGTACTTGGTAGCACTGTGGATCACCATGTCGATACCCATGGCTAAAGGTTGTTGCAATAAGGGCGTCATAAAGGTGTTATCGACTATTGATACCAATTTATGGGCTTTAGCAACCTTGGCGATTGCAGCAAGATCAAATACTTGCAAATGTGGGTTCACTGGGGTTTCACAAAATATCACTTTGGTATTGGGCATAATAGCCGCTTCAATTGCTGCAATATCAGTAAAATCGACCAAGGTGCTGGTAATGCCTAAACGAGTCAGCTGAGTGGCCATTAACGCAAAAGTACAACCATAAACGGCTTTGGAAGCAATCAAGTGATCGCCTGCATGTAAATGGGTTAGTAGTGCACTTGATACAGCAGCCATACCTGATGCGGTTGCGGCCGCATCTTCTGCGCCTTCAAGCAACGCCATTTTGCGCTCGAGTTCTGCAGTGGTTGGATTACCTAAACGAGTATAAATATAGCCAGGTTCTTCGCCAGCAAAGCGAGCGCCGCCCTGCTCTACGTTATCAAATACAAATGTGGCGGTTTGGTAAAGTGGTGTAGTAAGTGAGCCAAAAGCTTCGCGTTGATGGCCGCCATGAATAGCTAAGGTTGCTAAATTCCATGTGTTGTTCTTGTTGTCTTGCATTGCTTCTCCCTGCGCCACCTTGTTATGAGTTGTTACCCTCTTTAGGGTAACTTTTTTATGGTGGTCAAGATTCAAGATACAGTGGAATAAAATATAACCAAGCGATTGCTAAAAAATAACCAAAACCATTAATGTAAAAACAATTTTACAAACCATTTGGTGTGGTGTTTTTAGTAAGGGGATTTTCTATAGTGCAGATTACCATGGGCAATAATCAAAGGTATTTTGCGCTAACAGCTTAAACCGCTAACACAGATGATTAACAGGCAATTAGTGCGACAGTGATAACTTAAGCTTTTGCATGCCCTTCTCAATACTCACCAGCGGCTGATAGCCTAAATCTTGTTTTGCCGCGCTGATATCAAAGTAATGACTGGTTGATAATTGTCTTGCGACAAAGCGAGTCATGATGGGCTCTTGCTGTTTGTTAAGTAAGCCATAGACAGTTTCAAGCAGCACACCAGCAGCATAAGCAACAGATGCAGGGACTCGCTTGGTCACTGGCGGTAAATCGACGCAAGCTAGGATCTGGTTAAGCATTGCAGCCATTGTAATCGGTTGGTCGTTACTTAAAAAATAGGCTTTACCGGCACTATTGGCGGCGCCAACAAGGTCAACTGCCGCCAGAATATGTGCATAAGCGGCATTGTCGACATAAATCGTATCGACCAGTTTATCTTGCTGTCCTACCAACTTTAAGCGCTCTGCTTTGGCCCGTTCGATCACTCGTGGTACCAGATGAGGATCATTTGGCCCCCAAATTAAATGCGGCCTTAAGGCGGTCGTTTTTAACATGGGATGATTGGCTTTTAATACCATGGCCTCAGCGATGGCTTTCGATTCACCATAGTAATTAAGGTATTCACTGGCATAAGGTGCAGATTCATTAATGCCGTTTTCATCCACACCAGCAAACGTTACACTCGGGGTGCTGGTATAAATTAACCTGTGAATATTAACCGCTTTACATGCGTTGATGACATTGGCTGCGCCATCGACATTGGGCGAGAAATAACTTTGTTTACTGCCCCACACGCCAGCTTTTGATGCCACATGAAAAACTAAATCGCAACCTTGCATCGCCTGTTTTACACTAGCAAAGTCGCTAATATCACCTTGACGCATATCAACCCCAAGTTTTATAAGCTTAGGATAATGACCTCTGGCAAAACCGACAACCTCAATTCCAGCGGCTAATAAACGCTGACAAATGGCGAACCCAAGAAAGCCACCCGCACCGGTCACAAAAACTTTGCTGACCGATTGCGCTAACTGCTTCAATGCAGCTTGCTCCAGAGGATGTAAGTCTGCCAAATCCATCGTTATTCTTTCCATTGCTTTTGGGCCCATATGGCGAGTTTTTCTCTGAATATTTTCGCATTATGACGCACGTCGACAGGGAAATCTGGATGAATTAAAAAACGCCCAATGCCTTCAGTATGCGGATACTGCTGAGCCAATGCCATTAGCTCCTGATAAAGGATCTTAGAGGTTGAGCAAACAATGCCTTTGTGTAATTCGACGCACAAAACCGGAACCATATCACCATTAACATCAACGCCAACAATGGCGGAACGTTTAACTTGAGGATGAGTATTAAACACTCGCTCACAGGGCAGTGTATAAAAGCGTTTAAGTCGCTGCTTACCTCGCGTAGCATCAACTATGTGACCTTTACGTCCACACATCCACAATAAGCCATGATCGTCGATATACCCTACGTCACCCATACGATGAATGACGCGATCGCCATCGTTAATTTTAGCTAAGTCTGTCGCATGTTGACGTTGGTAATAGGCTTGACTGACCATGGGACCACTCACCACGATTTCACCTATTTGGTTGGCGCTAAGCTTATTAACCTTTGCCCATTCAGGCTGCGCTACATCAGTAACCGCAATAATATCCACACTGACAGACTGTATTGGCTTACCGACACAAATGCCTTTACCTTGATCGGTTAATTCGCTAGTAGCAAACAATGCATGACTGCCAATCATGCTGATAGGCAAAGATTCTGTCGCGCCGTAAGAATTCAGCACTTCAACCTGTGGGTTAAGCATCTGGCTAAAACGTTTAATCGAGCTAATTGTGGCTGGTGCACCAGCTGAAATAACCCGTTTAACACTGGTTAACTTATGCTGAGTTTGCTCGCCCGCTTGGCCTAAGCGTTCTAGTAAAGCGGGATTAACGAACATGTTGCTGCATTGATATTGATCGATTGCAGCAAACAAATTGGCAGGATTGGCGCTAATGGGTTTACTGGCATCCATGTCGGGCACAATAGACGCCATGCCCAGTGCTGGGCCAAATAATGAAAATAGCGGGAATGTGGCTAAGTCTCGCTCACCAGGAGTAATACCGTAATCGTGTTTAAGGGCGCTAATTTGTGCTTCAAACATCCCATGACTATAAACCACGCCTTTGGGGGTTCCTGTGCTACCACTGGTAAATAAAATCGCCGCCATTTCATCGCGTTCAAACAATGCTATCTTAAGCGGTTGCGCTTGATTCCGGCCAATTTCAATTATGGTTTCTAGGCTAATTGCATTGGCTAACCAACGCTGTAAACCCGAGCCTCCGACATTAATAAGGTGTTTAACACTGCCCTTACCCCAACCGAGAATACGCCTTACAATATGGGCTTTAGGTATACCAATAAACACATCCGGGCGTGACTCTTCAAAACACTGTTTAAGGTTGTTAATGCCCATGCCAGGATCGACCAGAATAGGAATAATCCCCGCCTTGAATAAGGCGAAGGTAAGCGAAAAAAACTCAAGGCTGGGTGTCACCATTAACACGGCTTTCATGCCGCGCGTAATACCAAATTGCAATAAGCCTTTGGCAATCATATCTGATTGCTGATGCAGGCTGATAAAATCAATTTCTTGATAATCAAATCGCCCTTGCTTGGCATGTTGCACAGCAACGGCAAGCTCTGTTGGCATGGTTTGCGCAGCGGTGTTTAGATGCTGGCAGATATTGGCATTAGCGACAACGGTGGTTTGAGTCATGTTTATTCATTCTGACTAATGTGGATGATTCGTCTGAGTAGGCTTGCTGTGATAACACAGATAACCAAGCCAAACTTTTTAGACGCTTAAAATCACTAAAAGGCTCAAATGAGCCTTTTAGTCGGATTAGTTTTTTGCGATAAAATCTTTGATTAAGCCAATGACTTCGTCGCTGGCATCTTCAAGAATGTAATGACCGCAGTCAGCAAACTCGTGCACAGTCGCATGAGGCATTCGCTGTCGCCATTCTTGTAAAAAATGCTTATCAAATACAAAATCTTGTAAACCAAAGCAAATCAGTGTCGGAACATCAGCAAACTGACTTAAGCTTTCGCCAATACTGGTGACTAAATCATAATTACGATCGCCTGGCTTTAGGGGAATGTCTTGCACAAAGCGTAAGGTCGAAATACGATTTTTCCACGAATTAAAAGGCGCAACGTAGGCTTCTCGAACCTCTTTTGCCATTGGCTTTCGCTTAACGCCGACATAAGAAGCCGCTGACGAAAACGCATTCAAGCCACGAACCAGCAAGGTGCCTAGCAAAGTTTCTCGGCAAATCCATAGCGCCCATGGAAACGGTTTGGTTTTAGGCAAATGAAAGGCTGCAGTGTTTAAACACACAATACGCTTAATGCGATCAGGATGGCGCGCCGCAAAGCCCATACCAATCATACCGCCCCAGTCATGCACCACGAGAGTAATATTTTGTGTAACATCAAGACTGTCCAGTAAAGCTTCTAAATCGTCAATGCGGCTTTTTAAGGTGTAATCATATTGAGGATCATCAGGCTTGTCTGATAAACCACAGCCAATATGATCTGGCACAATACATTGATGGGAATCACTCAAGGCACTGACTAAATTTCTGTAGTAGTAACTCCAACTAGGATTACCGTGCACCATCACAACAGGCTCGCCTTGGCCTTCGTTGATATAGTGCAGTTTATTGCCATTACGATCTAAAAAATGACGTTTAAATGGCAGCAAGTTGTCTAGCATGATGCATCCTGTTAACTATTTTTATAATGAAATGCAAAAACGTCAGTGCAGCCATAGGCTTACCACTTAATTCCTAACATCATGCAGTTTAAGCCACTGCCTATTCCTAAAAAGCTGACTTGATCGCCAACACGTAAAAAGCCTTCATCATGAGCAATTGCCGCCGTCACAGGAAGTGAGACCGTGCCCATATTGCCCAATGTTTGATAGGTGGGATATTCTTTTTCGTGGGGTATATTTAATGCATTGAGCACTTGTCGGCGGTTGGAAGCCCCCACTTGATGACAAATCACTTTATCAACTTGTTCGACAACCCAGTCACGCTGCTCTAAAAAATGCTCCCAAGTGTGCTTGGCAAGCTCGACACCTTCCTTCAATAAGGTGACAGCATCTGTTCGCATAAACTCGCGATACAACAAGTGCCCAGCTTCTTGCAGGCCCCATTGACACAATTGGTGATGTTCTGGTGCAGACAAATGACTCGCCCCTAACAACTGGTGTTGGCGAGTGGTTTTAAGGTCCAAAGTACCGTCGGTTAAAATTACCGCAACAGCTCCTGAGCCACCAGTTAATGTCGCCAGTGATTGAGCAAAATTTTGCATGGTCGGTTCAGCTAACATGTGGTCGATGGTCGCATCAACTATGTCTCGTGCAGATTCACACGACACCACCATACCGGCTTTGATTTGGCCTAACTCTATGCGGTTAGCAATATCTAAAATGCCCGACAACACACCTAAACACGCATTACTGATATCGTAGATTGCAGTGTCTTTAGACACCCCGAGTTCAGCAGCAATACGACAAGCGGTAGCGGGTTCATGTTGGTCACGACAGACACCGGTGTAAACCACCGCGCCTAAATCACTGACATTGATTCCGGTTTCATTCAAGGCCTTTCGTGCTGCAGCAATGGCACCATCTGATAAACGATGACCTTTAGGCCACCAGCGACGCTCGGTAATTCCGGTTAATGCGGCAAGTTGCCCCATTGGAATACGAAACTTTTGATACAGTGGCGCCAAGCGAGATTCTAAATCGCTACTCGACACTACTTGTGGTGCTAGCTCATAGGCCAGACTATTGATAAAGACGCGTGAATATTTCATTAAACCGTATAATTCGCTTCGCTCTAGCAAGCCCAAAAGCCACTAGAATAGTTGTTATTCGTTATTAACCCGCCATTTGAACAAGAATGGCCTAATTATTCAATCAAAAACAGTAAGCCAATACCGTCATTTGGATAATTATTTATGGTTAGATTTCATTGCTTGATTAACTAGTATGTTGATTTTCACAGTTTTAAGGTAAATAGACTAGTATAAACAATGGTTTAATTTACTGATTTGTGACAAATGCTGTTATTCGTCTGTTTTAATTGCTTGGATCAAGGCATTTCGTGGTGTCACACTGTTTGCACAAAATTCAGCCAAGGTAACTTGGTATCCCTGCTCCTGTAAAAAACAGACTCGGTCGAGCAACAGCCAGCGCTCCAATGTACGACGAAATAAATGAGCCACTAAATCGATTCGCTTTGTCAGGCGTTGACGCGCAATACCGCGGTGCAAATAATGGCTTAAATTAATCTCACTGGATAGTGATAAATGCTTTTGATTTGCTGCCCATTGGCAAAAATCGCTAAAACTACCGCTAAGCTGGCTTTTTTTAATCGTCGGCACCGGCAAATAAGCCTCTACACCTCGAATATCTCGCTGCAAGCTATCAAACCCTAAGCGCCATGATACCTCTTGATTGCGTAATTGTTGTTTTTTACTGTTGGCAATAACGCTTTGTTGCAATGGTAGTTGTAAATCATGCTTTGACAGCTTCAGAGCGCTGCCTTTGGCTAAATCCGATAACGGCTGATAATCTTCATGCTCAATCAAATGATAACAACAAGGTGAAATAGAAATCGCCCGAGTACCCGCTAAGGTTGCTAACTTGAGTAAACGTATGTGTAAGTCACCGCAGGCGTGCAATGCGATGGCATGTTGATCGATTAACAATAGCGGTTTATTTGAGTCTATTGGCGCAAACGCATCTGCACAAATAAAACGCTGCGGGATCTGCCATTGTTTGGCAAACATTTGCCCTTGGGCGCACAAACTCGCTTGCCACTCAAGACTGGTCACCTCAACCTGTTGCTGCTTGGCGACTAAACGGCCTAAATGGCCTTTACCAGCACACCATTCTAAAATGGGTAATCGAGGTAACAAAGGTTGATACTTTGGATCAACTTGATGTGAAAACGCCGTAATTTGCTGCCATTTCCGCCCTTTAATATGAGCGCTAAAATGCACTAAATCGTCATTTTCAGGCTGATTATTTTGTTGCTCTTGACTGGAAAAATCGACCGTATTCTCTGAGTGAACAGATTGTGTAGACGAAGTGATGACTAACAAGCTTAGTTGACTAATGAGTTCGTCAGCCTGTGGTAATAGACTTTGTTTAATATCGCTCATCAAACTGGGTAATAACGTCTCAACCAGCAACTGCTGATCCATATCGAGGCTATCTATTTCACCATCGTCAAGCTGCCACACTTTTTGAGCTAACTGCGGAAAGGTCTGTTGCCAAGGTAAGTGGTCACACTCAAAAGCAACCAGCTGCCATAAGGGTTTTAAAGCATCAAGAAGTGTATCGACCGCGTTAAAGGTAGAATGATAATCGATTACTGACATATGGCTGCTTATAGTTAACCTTAGCTGATTGAAATGATAGGATGCAGTCCATTGAATACCTAAACCGGAATTGTAAACTATGCACTCACCTTGTGTCGCCCGTTGTGGCTTAAATGCTGATGATTATTGTATGGGTTGTTTTCGTCACATCGATGAGATTGTCACTTGGTCACAAATGAATGATGAGCAACACCAGCTCATTTGGGACAGTTTAACGGCCAGAAAACAACAGTTTTTAGGTGAGAGTAATAATCAGACCTTGTCACGAGCCAAATGGTTGGAAGCTGAAAAACGGATTAAACGCTGATAGGTTATAACGAGCGATAACAAGCGATTACGAGCCTAGATATTAGGGCGGACTGCGTCTGCTAGTGCGCTTCGCCTTCTATAATAAGGGTAAAGCAAAAGGCATAGCTCAGAAGTATTGCCATGATGGAACCTAGCCCCTAAGCTTCACCCTTTTGAATTTGATGTTATAGCATCTCGCCACGAAGCGTCATAGATCCTAGGCTGTTTCGCGCTTATCATCGCCGGTTATTAATTTGTCATCACTCTTAGCACTTTAACCATCGATGAACTACTTCTTCATCATAGCTTTTAAGTCAGCAAATGGGTTGAAGGTGGCAGCTTGTTGTTTGGCTTCTTTGGTACTGCCATAACGAATTAATTCTTCAAAACGTGAGTGTTCGTTGTCGTGGCAGTACAAGCACAATAATTCCCAATTGGTGCCATCTGATGGGTTGTTATCGTGGTTATGATCGCGATGATGTACCGTGAGTTCAGATAAGTTTTTATGGGTGAATTCGCGAGTACAGCGACCACATACCCAAGGGTAAAGCTTAAGCGCTTGCTCACGATAGCCTTTCTCACGAGAGGCTTTATAGTCTCTGGCTTCAGCTAATACTTTATCTAATTTACTTTCGTTGGCTGACATTAATTTATCACTCATAAATAAAATGGCCTCAAGGATAAATCACTGTTATCACTTGGGGTAATTGTTTATAACATCTTGTAGACCATTACGCTGCAATGGTCATATATGCAAAGTCAAAGCGATAACCAGAGATGACAAACGAACGAGCAGAACGGCAAACCCGCCCTAGTCTTTAGCCCTAAAACGCTTTATTTTTAGTACAGCGTTGGCAGCTATCGATTTTAT
The DNA here is from genome assembly GCF_041439795.1 of Shewanella sp. 5S214. Taxonomy (NCBI): domain Bacteria; kingdom Pseudomonadati; phylum Pseudomonadota; class Gammaproteobacteria; order Alteromonadales; family Shewanellaceae; genus Shewanella; species Shewanella sp. 5S214. Next base: position 91,579 of record NZ_JBGOOV010000013.1, on the reverse strand, counting down.
CAACAGTTATCACTCCAAACAGATTTTAGCGGCTATGAAGCGTCTTTGCTATTCGATATTCCAGCGGTTAAATTAAAGCGCATTGCATCTTCAAAAGACCAATCAACACTGATTAAGTCTTCACGCTTTACTAAGCTTGTTACCCCAGCAATTTGATAACTCAATTGAAATAATACTGGCACCCAATCGCCTTCAGGCAAAGCATCAACTAAGGGCTGTGGCGCAAACTCACTCATGATAAAACCGACTACAAAGCTACCATTGGCTTGCTTTACTAACACGGTTTTTTGGGTTTTAGGTTGGCCGTCACGGTTCATTAAACTGGCAATATCCCGAATGCTGCCATAGACCGATTTAAACAATGGAAACTTCATCAGTTGATTTTCAATCCAGCCATAGACCCATACAATTGGGCTAACTGAAAATAATAATCCCGCAATAAAGACTAAGGCTGCGACCAAACAAAAACCTGCGCCGACAAAAACAGGTTCTATTCCAACAATATCAAGTAATAGCTTACCTAAACCATCAAGGGAGATGAACAATGACCAGAAAAGCCAGATCGATAGCACCATAGGTAATAAATTCGTTAAACCACGAGTAAGGGTATTTTTCATTGATCACACAAAAGAAGATAGAACAGGACAAAAATGTTACCACAGTTTGTTGATTAGTCACTTCAAAAATAGCAACTGACTCATTGGACTATTGCTGCGCTGTCAGACTGCCCTGATAAAAAAAGACACCATAAGCTCACAAATATTACCCTACAAGTGCACGATTACTGTTTCGAGTTAACAAGATTCAACCATTGGTGACGACCTAACTCTAGTACGACACCAACAGCCAAACCGGCTGCGGTGTTAATCAATAAACACGTCACCGCGGTTGATAAAATAACCAACATACAAAACGGCTTGCCATCAAATAAACGTTTAGACCATGCTAATTGTGTCCCTGCTATGGCAAGTAAACTGCCTAAAACGGCTAAAGGGATCAATGACAATGCACTGGCAATACCTTTACCCCAAAAGATGGCAATAACAATGCACGCACTACCAAAAATAGTCGGTGCTAGCCAGGTTCGTGCGCCAAAGTGATATTGCACCGCCAACCCACCAGCGCCGTGACACATTGCCGTTGCACCAAAAGGCGATAACAGCAAGTTAGCCCAACCAGAGCTTTTAGCAAATTGTTGTGGTTCAAATCTTTCACTTTCTTGAGGAAATTTATCTTTTGCCATCGCAGAAATCGCAATCACTGCATTGGTCAATGTGAGCGCTAACTGAGGTAGCACCAATAAAACAGCAGCAGAGCCCCACTCATCGATACTCGGCCAACTCAACGGCCAAACACTGGTATGGGTCAAGTTAACACTGGGCAGAGTCCCACTTGTTAACTGCCAAACAATGCCAAGAATAATCACTACCGGCATCACCAAATATTGCATTGGCATAAAACGACTGGCAAACAAAAAACTAAAAGCAAGTATGCCGACCCACCATGTTTCGCTCATCATGACGCCACCTAACCATATCAATTGGAGTCCTATTGCTAGCTGGATCCCAATACTGATCGCCGGCGATAACAACTTAGCCATCCATTGAATAATGCCGCTATAGGCTAAAAAAAGTAGAATTAGGCCCATTAACATGGCGGATGCTTGTAACATTCCAGGAGACATTCCTTCTGCAATGACTAACGCACTGATCACCTTCATAGGTTGTATCGGAATGGGGCGTCGATAATAAAATGCCGTAAATAAGGCAAAAAAACCAAAGCCTAAAAATATCCCTTGAGGGGAGAATTGATTAAGGGCAATTAAGCCTAAAACGAGAGGAAGAAAGGTACCTAAATCAGCAAATGCGCCACTGAACTCACCTGAAATCTTATTTACGTTATCGAAACGATTGATCTCACATCTCATATATCTTGCCGTAAGGAATGGATACTGAGATAAAGCAATTACAGTGCCATATTAAAAATGCGACACACCTCTAAATTAATATGCCTAAATATAAATTTAACAAATTCATTGCGACAATATGGACCATAGCATGTCGCCAACAATGGTCATTATGTCCACATAATCGTTTGTTAAATCATTAGTATTTAGAACAGATCACCTAAAAAAGATCAGCCGAATCAATGAAAAAGTAGATTGAGAGAAATATATTAATAATACATTTCTCTCAATTGCATAAAAAAAGCCCCTATCGATGGGGGCTTTATTACAAGGTCGAAAAATGGCTTACTTAAGCACTCTAGATTTGAATATTACAATTTAGAGACTTAAAGCTCTTTTTCCATTTCTTCGTAAGAAATATGACGAACGTCTTTACCTTTTACATAATAGATCACGTATTCACAGATGTTTTTACAACGATCGCCAACACGCTCAACAGCGCGTGCAGCCCATAATACGTCTAACACACCAGGAATTGAGCGCGGATCTTCCATCATATGAGTCATTAATTGACGGATGATACCTTCATACTCTTTGTCTATTTTGGCATCTTCTTTATGTAATTCAAAAGCTTGGTCAGCATCCATACGAGCTAATGCATCTAAAGTTGAGTGCAGCATACGTGTGGCATGACGCCCCATGTTTTCAATACTCACCAATAAAGGTTGTTGGCTGTTAGCACGTTTTTCAACCGCAGCTTTAGCAATACGAACACACGCATCACCAATACGCTCAAGATCGGTAATGGTTTTTGAAATAGCCAAAATTAAGCGTAAGTCACTTGCTGCAGGCTGACGCTTGGCAATAATACGAGTGCATTCTTCGTCAATAGCCACTTCCATGCCATTCACTTTATGATCGCCTTCAATCACTTGTTGAGCCAGCTCTGAGTCAAGGCTTGCAAGAGCATCTAATGCTTGCTCAAGCTGACGTTCAACTAAACCGCCCATCGCCAATACGCGATTGCGAATATCATCAAGCTCAGCATTAAACTGGCCTGATATATGTTTACTTAAATTCATTTTATCCATGATACCCACCTAAATTCTGTATATTAATTAAAAGCGTTTTAGCCAGATTAACCGTATCGACCGGTAATATAATCTTCTGTTTTACGCTTTTTAGGGGTAGTGAAAAGGGTGTTGGTATTAGCGTATTCAACCAGTTCACCCATATACATAAATGCCGTTTGATCTGACACTCGTGCCGCTTGTTGCATATTATGCGTCACAATCACCACGGTATATTTTTGCTTTAATTCAGTGATCAATTCTTCAATGGTTAAGGTTGAGATGGGATCCAGTGCCGACGTTGGCTCATCGAGTAATAATACTTCTGGCTCAATGGCAATGGCACGAGCAATCACCAAACGTTGTTGCTGACCACCTGATAATCCAAATGCATTGTCGTGTAGGCGGTCTTTCACTTCATCCCAAATGGCTGCGCCACGCAGTGAACGTTCAGCCGCTTCATCTAAATCACGACGGTTGCTTAGCCCTTGCAAACGTAAACCATAAACCACGTTTTCATAAATTGACTTAGGAAACGGGTTAGGACGCTGAAACACCATACCTACGTTACGACGTAATGCTGCTACATCAACTTTCTTGTCATAAATATTTTGTCCGTGAAGCAAGATTTCACCGTCAATTTTACAAATATCGACTAGGTCATTCATACGGTTAATACAACGTAACAGCGTTGATTTACCGCAACCACTTGGGCCGATAAAAGCAGTAACTTGTTTTTTAGGGATCTTCATCGACACATCAAATAACGCTTGTTTATTCCCGTAACGTAAATCTAAGTTACGTATCTCAAGCGCGGTATCCTGTGCCGGTAAGTTAACTAAATCAACGGCTTCTTTTTTCATTGTTGAACTATCAATAGAAATCATTTTATCTTTCCTTCAGGATATCGCTAATTAGTGTTCTAGCGAACGGAATTTTTCACGTAAATGGTTGCGCACGCTGATAGCGGTTAAATTAAGGGCAACAATTACAGATACTAATAAGAACGAAGTTGCATACACCAATGGACGAGCAGCTTCTACGTTAGGGCTTTGGAAGCCGACATCGTAAATATGGAAACCTAAGTGCATAAACTTACGTTCTAAATGCACAAACGGGAAATTCATATCAATCGGTAATGTTGGCGCTAGCTTGACCACACCAACCAACATTAACGGTGCCACTTCACCTGCTGCACGGGCTACTGCCAAAATCAAACCGGTCATAATTGCCGGGCTTGCCATTGGTATTACAATGCGCCATAAAGTCTCGGCTTTGGTTGCACCTAAGGCCAAACTACCTTGACGTACTGCGCTCGGAATACGGCTTAAACCTTCTTCCGTCGATACAATCACCACTGGTAACGTTAAGATAGCTAAGGTTAGTGCAGACCACAGCACCCCAGGTGAGCCAAATGTAGGAGATGGCAAGGCTTCGGGGAAGAACAATTGGTCAATTGAGCCGCCCATCATGTAAACAAAGAAGCCTAAACCAAACACACCATACACAATTGAAGGCACACCGGCTAAGTTAATCACCGCAATACGGATCAGCTTAGTAATCGGACCTTTCTTAGCGTATTCATGTAAGTAAATGGCTGCAATAACACCAAATGGGGTCACAATCACCGCCATCAACATCACCATAAATACCGTACCGAATATCGCTGGGAACACCCCACCTTCAGTATTTGCTTCACGTGGGTCATCACTGACAAAGCGACCTATGCCAACAAACCAGTGAGTTATCTTTTGTAGCAAACTCATATGATTGACATAGCTTACGTCTAAAATAGAGTCTAGAGGCAAGGTAACCTCAACGCCGCGCATGTCTTTAATAATTACAGAGTCACGGGCAGCTTTGTCACGCAGAGCAAATAAGTCTTTTTCAAGCACTAAGTAGTCTTGCTGCAGTTGATCAAGTTGCGCCTTAATATCAGCCTTACGTGCCTCAGTTAATTCACCATCCAGCTCATATCCACGTTCTTTTAAACGTAAACGCTCCATTTGGTAATTAATCGAACCAATATCGCTTTTTTGCAACTCCAGGGCTTGATCAGATATCGCTACAGCGCGATCTATGTGGTCAAACAAAGAAGCTTCTATATCTGATTCACTGTTTAACGCTAAGCGTTTACCGTCTTCGATAACCGCAACAGGATAACCGTAAAAGTTACCATTTTGCGTACGCTCAAGCTTAGCGACATCAGCGGGAATTGAACGGCTGACGATATCTGTTGCAAGGATCCAACGAAAATCTAAGCCAACAAACTCACGGTTACCGGTTTTAACCAGATAACGCATCACAAACTCACCAGGATGCTTAGTAAACTTATGCCCTGCTGAAATTAAGCGCTCTGTTGGCACTTCTTCACGGTCATAAATTTCACCAATAAGGGTACTTTTAACCCCATTATTGTCTTCAAGCTGCCATTGATAAACATCAGCGGGCCAAAAGTAACTTAGACCACGCCAAGCGATTAACAGTAATAAGCCTAATACGGCAATTAAACTGATACTAACGGCACCACCGGTCATCCAAATCCACGGTGAACCTGATTTAAACCACTTACCCATTGCACAAACCTCTCAAGGCGATTGGCGAAATAATCATTAATTGAGTCATCATCTTTCCTTACAGTGAGCTATAACGTTCGCGTAAACGTTGGCGAACCACTTCAGCAATAGTGTTAAAGAAGAAGGTGAACACAAACAATACAAAGGCGGCTAAGAACAACACACGATAATGCGAGCTACCAATGGCCGATTCTGGCATTTCCACCGCAATGTTTGCCGCTAAGGTACGCATACCTTCGAAAACGCTCCACTCCATGATGGCAGTGTTACCGGTTGCCATTAACACAATCATAGTCTCCCCTACCGCGCGGCCTAAGCCCATCATGATGGCCGAGAAAATCCCCGGACTGGCAGTGAGTAACACCACTCGAGTTAAGGTTTGCCAGTTTGTCGCACCTAATGCCAAGCTGCCGTTTGATAGATGACGTGGCACAGAGAAAATCGCATCTTCAGCAATTGAGAATATGGTTGGAATAACCGCAAATCCCATGGCGATACCCACAACCAGCGCATTTCGTTGGTCAAAGGTGATGCCTAAATCGTTGGTAATAAACTGACGCGTGTTGCCATCGAAAAATGCCACTTCAATTATTGGGCTTATCTCAAATGCAAACCAACCAACAAATATAATCACTGGTAATAGCATCAGTTCTTGGTAGGTTTCAGGTAAACGTTGCTTCCATTTTTCTGGTAATTTACTCCACGCAAATGCGGTAGTAAGAATGGATGTGGGTAATAATATCAACAACACCACAATACCGGGCAAGTGTTCCTCAATCAGTGGCGCTAACCACAAACCGGCTAAGAACCCCAAAATAACCGTCGGTAATGCTTCCATAATTTCAATCGTTGGCTTAACCACGTTGCGCACTTTAGGCGTCATAAAGTAAGCGGTATAAATTGCCCCAGCAATCGCCAGTGGCGATGCAAATAACATGGCGTAAAATGCCGCTTTCATGGTGCCAAATGCCAAGGGCATTAAACTCAATTTAGCTTCAAAGTCGTCAGTACCAGACGTTGATTGCCATACGTATTTAGGTTCTGGGTAGCCTTCGTACCATACTTTATCCCACAACGCGCTCCAGGATATTTCTGGATGGCTATTCTCTACAGAGAAAAGGTTAAGTTTGTTATCAGCTTCAATCACTAATCCATTTGAACGCGGACTAAACGCCATTTGACCTGGGTTGGTTAACTGAAATTTCTCATCAAATAGTTCACGTTGACTCGTGGTATAAAGCAGAGTTAATTCACCTTCTTTACTTAATACAGCAAAGCTTTTACGGTAAAACTCAGTCGCCATAACACTTACAGGTGCTATATCGTCAAACTCACGAATTTGTTGGTACAAACGACCTTTATCACTATTAACTTGGAAATACTGACTCACAATACCACTGTCATAACTGACCAAAATCGAGCTAGCACCGGCAAGCAAATTGACTTGTCTCACTTGAGCTCCGACTTTTTGAACATCGATAACTTGAAGTAATTCAATCGAGTCTGCGTCACGAGTGTTGTAGACAAACAGTTTATTGGTCGCGCCTAAAATAAGCTGACGATGATCGGGTGTCATTATTGCCGAAATAACATGATTCGGTGCATCTTCAATAAACACTTCAACAGATGACCATTCAACCTCTTCAGTCATCATGTTTTCTTCGCCTTCTTGGCGATTTAACTTCCAAGCACCATTGGCATCTTGGTAAGCAAAACTCATGCGGCTGTCGCTGAAATCAAACACCAGATTATAAACAGCGCCCTCATTATTAATCGTTAATGGCTCTTCACCAATCGGATAACGTAATGATGGCGTAATAACACGTTTGTTGTCTGGGTAGGTTAAGCCAAACTCGATCCCGATAACGATCACTTGGCCGTTACTCAAACCTAACGCGAAACGTTGCTCGCTTGGGCTCGATTTAGCACTACTAGTGACCGTGGTACCTTCAGGAATTTTAGCCTTAAAAGACGAGATTAATTCACCGCTAATGGCTGAATAAAAATCGACATTACCCATTTCGGTTACCCGATAAAGGACTTCGTTTTGTTCATCGCTACCAACCATTAAGGTTTTAGCGTCAGTATTTTGGTAACTCACACTCGTAACAGGTTCTATATGTGCCCCATCAAAAATGGGCTTGATGACATACAGCAAATAGAAAAATATTAATAACAGGGTGACAAATACCAACGTGCCACCAACGGTTACCCCAATCTCTGCTGCCTTATCCTTAAATGCTCTGCGGGTTGCATGTCTATCAACAAGTAGACTTTTTTCAGCAGAACCAGGTTTATTGACCTGACTTTCCATTAAGAACCTCTAATAATTAATCGATGCCATAATTAGCGCTTTGAATGTGTAGTTTACTATGCTAACAATAAATATTTATGACCAAATACATTAACTTTCGCCACTTATTTAAGTATCTAAATCACTTACCTTAGTCTCTACATAACTCATATTAGTTTCTAATTAAGTGTTAGTAAGACAATAGTAAAACTGATGTAAGACAGCAAAAAAACCATAACACAATCTTAAGTGGCTGCGATTATATGACGTAAAGATGACAGTTGTGTTACAGACTTTGTTTATAGGAGAAATATCCAATGATGCGTTATCTTATTACTCTTCAAGCACCAGACCGAAAAGGCTTGGTAGAACAAATCGCCAATGTCGTTAGTCGACATAATGGCAACTGGTTAGACTCAGAAATGCGTCATATCGACGGTATTTTTGCGGCCATATTACAATTAGAAGTCCCAGCACTAAAATGGGATGAGTTAATTGATGCCTTAGAATGTATTGACGGCTTAACGCTAACGTTTGCTAAAACCACCTTAGCCGCTAAACCGATTAAGCATTTATATTACAACTTAGTTGCCTACGATCGCCCCGGAATTGTGCTGCATATCTCAAATAAAATGAATGCGCTAGGCATTAATATTGAACAATTTAGCAGCCAGTATGAAACGGCGAGTCACACTGGTATCGCGTTATTTAAGGCGACCATGACATTAGGCTTAACCGATCCAAACCAAGAAGAACAAATTACTGCATCGCTTTATGAAATGGGTGATGACGTGGTGCTTGATAAGCTGAGTAAATCAGCTTAAATGAACAGCAGATCGGCATACAAGCTCAATTAAGCCTAAAATCCGTTTTCATCATCTGTTAAACTGCCACGAAATAATGATGATAAAAATGGATTAACCATGTTTGGAACGCTATCAAAATTGAAAACCCACCTTAATGATAACCATGAGGTGGAGTATCATTTACCGGTAGGTGACGAGCGTTTAGCGCTTAACCCGCTTATTGGTAAGTCATTGACCATGACTCACACAGGTAATATTTTTTGCAGCAACTGCGGTAAAAAGACCAAGAAAAGTTATTCTCAGGGTCATTGTTATGTTTGCATGTCAAAGCTAGCCAGTTGTGACCTGTGTATTATGAAACCTGAAACATGTCATTTTGATCAAGGCACTTGTCGCGAACCAGAATGGGGCATATCAAATTGCTTTGTGCCCCACTACGTGTATTTATCGAATACTTCAGGTATTAAGGTCGGCATTACTCGCCATACTCAAATCCCAACCCGTTGGATAGACCAAGGAGCGACTCAGGGCTTACCAATTTTTAAAGTGTCGACGCGTAAAATGTCGGGCTTAATCGAAATAGAATTAGCCAAATTCATTAACGACAAAACCCATTGGCAAGCGATGTTGAAAGGTCATAATGATGATATTGATCTTGTCGAACAAGCCGCGCAACTGATTCCTCTGATTGAAGATAGACTGCACGCTTTAGCGGCCGAATATCAAGACATTGTGATTGAACGCCTTGATGCCAACATTCAAGCCATTAGCTATCCTATAACGCAATTTCCGGTGAAAGTTAAATCACACAATTTTGATAAAATTGCTGAAGTCAGCGGTATTTTGCAAGGCATTAAAGGCCAATATCTTATTTTTGATACCGGGGTGATCAATATTCGTAAGTTTTCATCTTACGAAGTAGACGTCAGTTATTAATTTACCAAACGATTTCTTTTAAAAACTTACTAGCAATGCCTGTATTTTTAAGTCATGAGATCAGAGATTCACTCAGGTTTCGTGACTTAAAAATAGCCTATGGTAATTACACTTGCTAACCATTAATTTATTTAAATTATATCAAAGCGTTAATCGCTATAATGATAATTTATTAAGATTAAAACGATAAATTTAACTCACTGCTAAAAAAATCATTATGGTGAATGACTAAATTCACCTAGAATTCTGCTTCTATAACACTTAAGCCGAGAAACCTGTTCATGGAGTTAGTATTCGCCATTGCTTTATTTGCTTTTTCTGCCGGTATTACTCCAGGCCCTAACAACATTATGTTGATGACCTCTGGGGTTAATTTTGGCATTAAACGCAGCATTCCTCACTTAATGGGCATTAGCTTGGGTTTTCCGACCATGATACTGGCGGTTGGACTTGGCTTAAGCGCGATATTTCAAGCGTATCCTTTCATCCATATTGTTATTAAAGTGATTGGTATCAGCTACCTACTTTATCTTTCATGGCTTATCGCTAATAGCAGCAGTAAAATGGAAGGTAAGCAGGTAAGCAAGCCATTTAGCTTTTTACAAGCCGCAGCATTTCAATGGGTCAATCCAAAAGGCTGGATCATGGCAGTGGGAGCTATTGCGACGTTTACTTCAGTGCAGCAAGAGCTGAATAGCCAAGTGATCACGATTGCGAGTGTATTTTTATGTGTGGCATTCCCGTGCGCGATTGTGTGGCTGGGATTTGGCGTGGCACTAAAACGTCTGCTAAAAAATGAACGCCAACAGCGTATTTTTAATATCTCTATGGCTCTATTATTAGTGGCATCGATCATCCCAATGATGTTACCACCCGCAACACATTAATTTATTAAATAAGCTTAAAGGTTACATAATGGAACAACATGAATGTCTTGCTCATACCGAAAACTGGGTAAAAGATGTCATTATGAAATACAACATTTGCCCATTTGCGCGTCGAGAAGTTGAACGCGCTAGCATTCGTTATGTAGCCATTGAAGCAACAAAGATAAAGGCCGTACTAAAAGCAGTAATTGACGAGTGCCAACACTTAGATACTCATCCTGATACTGAAACGACACTATTTATTTTACCGCGGGGCTTTGAAGGTTTTTACCCTTACTTAGATTTAGTCGATTTTGCTACTGATGAATTAATGGCGCAAGGGTATGAAGGGGTTTATCAATTAGCGACATTTCATCCAGACTATTGCTTTGAAGGCGAACCTCAAGACAGTGCCGCGAATTTTACTAATCGTGCACCTTATCCTTGCCTGCATATTATCCGTGAAGCCAGTATGGAAATTGCGTTAGCCAACTATAGTGATCCGGAATCGATTCCTGAGCGAAATATTGCTTTTGCCGAGCGTAAAGGCAGCGATTTTTTTATTAAGCTACTGCAGCACTGTACTAAATCGTAATCATGGCAGATGCCGGTGTTTCTGTTGATTTTAAGTTTTAAGTTTTAGGTTTCGCCCTACCCGCCCGTCATCCCTGAGTGCTTGTATCAGGGATCCAGGTGTTTCTGTTGACCTTGTTTAAAAACGCAAAAACAAACACCAGGATTCCGGCTCAAAAGCATTACTGGAACGACCTGGTAGTGGGCTTTAGCAGGGTACGCATTAGCAAGTGACGGTGTAGTGAACGTTATTTGAATGCTTATTGAATATGTTTACTCGACATTATAAGCATTATGAGTAGCTTTGCATTGCTAGCTTTTGGCTTCACGCTCTACTCTTTTGATAAGGTAAACTTACTCACTTGCTGTGACATATTGCTCGCATCATTAAGTAAACTGTCGTTAAGCTCAGCGAGTTGTTGCGATATGTCTTGAGTATGGTGATAGATTTCAGTGATTTTCATCGCATTGCGATTCACTTCTTCGGCCACCGCAGACTGCTCATGCGTCGAGGCGGCAATTTGTTGGTTCATGCTGTCTATCACCTCAACGTGCTCAGCAATGAGCTTAAGCTCTCGACCAGCATGCTTTGATTCTTCAACGCTTAACTGCGCCTGTGCTTGGCCACGTTTCATGGCATTTACCGCTAGTGTTGCGCCGTACTTTAAGCGTTCGGTCATGTTTTTAATGTCTTCGGTTGAGCTTTGTGAACGCTGCGCTAGCGTGCGTACCTCATCAGCCACAACAGCAAAGCCTCGACCTTGGTCGCCCGCCCTAGCGGCTTCAATTGCAGCATTGAGTGCCAATAAGTTGGTTTGCTCTGCAATAGAGCTAATCACATCAAGAATGATCACAATACTTTGTACATCGGTATCTAAACGTCCAATAGCCTCTGCTGCATCGGCTATTTCATTGGCTAATATTTGAATTGCATCACCGGTTTTACTGACATCATTTTCACCGCTTTTGGCCTCTATGTTGGCTTTGGCTGACGCATCTGAAGCTTGGACAGCATTAGCGGCAATTTCATGCACTGTTGCACTCATTTGTGTCATGGCTGAAGCCACTTGCTCTGCTTCTGATGAACCTTGAAGCACATCGGTTTGCAATGAGCGTGTATAACCGTTCATTTGTTCAACAGCATTCACCAGATTCACAGCATTGACGCGCACCTGGGTAATGATGTCTTCAAACTCGGTCATCATTTGATTAAATGCTAGCGATATTTGGCCAAATTCGTCTTGCGATTGTTGAGGTAAACGAGTGGTTAAATCAAATTGGGTTCCGGCATGGAGCATTTGCTTGTGCAATATGCTTAAGCTGCGATGCAAATAACCCGACACACTCAGGCTCATTACAATGACAAACACTAATGCGAGCAGTAATAGTAATGCGACGTAGTACATCTGCTGCGTTGCATGGGCCAGTTTATCTTGGCTAAGCTGCGTTAAATCATCACCAAATTGTTTTTCTAGTTGAGTCAATATCGCAATACGCGCTGTTGATATTTTAAACCATTCTTCAGGGTCTTGAGCCAACATGGCTGAAGCATCTTGAGCAAAAGCGAGTTCACGTAAGACTTGTACATCTGCCATGGCGCTGCTTTGCTGGGCTTGCTTATATGCGTTGATATTACTGACATTCGCAGCCGCAATAAACCGTTCAGCATAGGTTTGCTGCTCAGCCACTAAGGTGACAAACTTGCGAAATAAGCCTGGCGCAAACTCGCTGTTACCAAAAGTGGTACTTAATACGGCCCGTTCTATCCCTGCACGCTCTTTTAACTGTAAATAAGCCGCAAACGCTTTGAGGCGCATTGATAATTCACTGTCTAGGCTTTGGCTCGCCGCTTCATCGACCATCGACAGCAATAGCGTGTTCATTTTGGTGTAATAACCGACTTGCTCAGGCACAGAAACAGTGAGGCTGCTAACCTTATCACGCATCGTTGTTAGTTGAATTAATGATGAGGCGACTTGATCATAAGTCGCTTGCAATTGAATGGGGAAGTCATCTTGCTGAGCAAATTGTTTAAAGCGGCTAATTTGGCTGTCGGTTTGACCACGCTGCCCGGGTAAATCGTCTTTAAATGATTGCCCTTGAGACCCAATGTAGCCTGCGCTCATGCCGCGCTCTTTTTGCAGTTCATGCACCAGCGCACTATTAATAATGGCAACATTCGACAGTTCTATCACTAGCTTTAGTTGTTGCTGTGTGCGGTAATGATTACTCACATACATTCCACCAAATAAGATACTGGTGAGCAGCGGTGGCAATACGAGTAACGCAAGCTTACGTGATATTTTAAGGTTACTTATCCACTGCCAATTCATAAACATTCCTTTGCGATTAATAAAACATACGATTCAGTGATACTTTAGACGACATTAGGCATATTGTATTACTCTGTAAGTAAAACTCAGACTTAGCTCACAGCTAAATTAGTTTATGCCGTTCTAATTATTAATAATCTACTCACTATGGAGTAGTTGTACACTATTGCTGCAATGCTAAGCAAAAATCACTAATCAGTTCGGGCCAATCATCAACATCATCCATAGAGTTAGCGATATGCAGTTTGGCATTCGGTAACGCCTTTTCAAGTTCAATAGCTGTTTCAATGGGATGAGCATCATCATCTTGCCAAGCAAGAATTAGTGTTGGCACCCTAATGCTGGCAAGTTGCTGCTTACTTGGGAGGTCATTTTGAGCGGCCGCGGTAAATAACTGACTTAATGTCTGGCGTTTCATTGACTTTAGTCCATCTAACATCCCCAAAACACTGTGCTTGTGGGCATCGATTAACCAGCGAGGTAACATCTTGTCTAAATGCTTGGCATTCATTTGGGCTAAGCCTTTACCGCCAAGTATGCGTGCGGCTTTGGCTATTTTATAATAATAATTAACTTGATTGGCTCTAGCCTGCCACGCGATAGGCGGGGTCATTAAAATGAGTCCTTGAATGCTTTCTGGATTGGCCAATGCTGCATACAAACTGGTTGCACTGCCCATGGATTGACCACCTAAAATCATTGGTGTCGGTGCTTGATAATGCGCCGCGACCCTCAACATGTCTTTAGCAAGAGACGGCCAAAGGTAATCGTCAACAGACTCACCCGCAGTAGATAAGCCATGACCGATCGCATCATAACGAATAAGTTGTAACTTTTTAGGAAACCGATGCCAAGCATACACGCCAATAGCATCTTCGCTTTGCATGCAGCCACACAGACCGTGGGCCCAAACCAAGGCTTGCCCCTTACCGCTAATGGAACAATTAAACTGATTGATATTAAATTGCTCTGTCATGGCCTGTGGTTCTCCTATCTGTCTATCCTTTTACAATTTCAATCAATCTATTAATAAATAATATGATTGCATCTGTCGTATCAAACCTAAATGCTAAACCGTAATGAATTTCACTTAAGCCTTTGTTACGGCGTGTTGGAAAACGAGTCATTTGAGCATTGTGGTAATAATCATATTTGGCATGGACGCCATCAATAGTGGCCAGTTCAGTAGAAAAAACCTCAAATGCCGGACGAATGATCAGTAATGGGGTTTTACCTTCAACATGTAAATAAACCGGCTCTTTTAACTCTGGAAGCATGTATTCGGTGACATTCTTAATATTAAAATTAGTACGACATTTGAGTTCATTCAAGGTTGATGCGACTTGTTCAAGGGTGATGCTCATAAAGTGGATGCCTGTGCTGGGTAATGTCATTGATTTATATCACTAGAGTATATGGCTTAGCTGAATAAATAAAAACAAAAAGCCCCGAACAAATGTTCAGGGCTAATGGTGTTAGTGCGATATTAGTAACGATAAAGTAGAATTATGCGTCAATACCTTTACTCGCCAAAAACTCGTCGTATGTGCCTTTGAAATCGTTAATCCCTGTCGGAGTCACTTCAAGAATACGAGTGGCTAACGATGATACGAATGCACGGTCATGAGATACGAACATTAATGTACCTTCGTACTTTTCAAGCGCGTTGTTTAATGACTCAATCGATTCCATATCCATGTGGTTGGTTGGCTCATCGAGTAATAAGATGTTCGGCTTTTGCATGATAAGTTTACCGAAATACATACGGCCTTTCTCACCACCAGATAGCACTTTGACTGACTTTTTAATGTCATCGGCACCAAACAACATACGGCCTAGAATACCGCGTACCGATTGGTCATCGTCATTTTCTTTGCGCCATTGACTCATCCATTCGAACAAGGTCATGTCATTGGAAAAATCAGCTTCATGATCCTGGGCGTAGTAACCAATATTGGCATTTTCAGACCAATTAATGGTGCCTTCATCTTGTGGGATGTCGTGTACTAAAGTACGCAACAAAGTCGTTTTACCGACACCGTTTTGGCCCAAAATAGCAATCCGCTCGCCCACTTCAACCATAAGGTCGAATTTACTAAATAACGGGGTATCGTAACCTTTAGCTAAGTTTTCAACAACCAAGGCATTACGGAACAATTTCTTTTCTTGTTCAAAACGAATAAACGGGTTCACACGGCTTGATGCTTTAATATCATCTAGCTTAATTTTATCAATTTGCTTGGCGCGTGATGTCGCTTGCTTAGCTTTAGATGCGTTAGCCGAGAAACGCGCAACGAAGGTTTGTAACTCTGCAATTTGTGCTTTCTTCTTCGCGTTGTCACTCATTAAACGTTCACGAGATTGCTGTGCAGCCATCATGTATTCGTCGTAGTTACCTGGGAACACGCGTAATTCGCCGTAATCTAAGTCAGCCATATGAGTACAGACTGAGTTTAAGAAATAACGGTCATGCGAAATAATGATCATGGTGCTGTTACGTTGGTTCAACATATCTTGTAACCAGCGAATAGTATCGATGTCCAAGTTGTTGGTTGGTTCGTCAAGTAACAGTAAATCTGGGTCGGAGAATAATGCTTGCGCCAAAAGCACACGCAATTTAAAACCTGGAGCGATTTCGCTCATTAAGCCAAAGTGTTGTTCGGTACCAATACCGACACCTAAAAGTAAGTCACCGGCACGAGATTCAGAGGTATAACCATCCATCTCGGCAAATTCCATCTCAAGTTCAGATACTTTAATACCGTCTTCTTCGCTCATTTCAGGTAAAGAATAAATACGGTCGCGCTCTTGCTTTACTTTCCACAACTCACGGTGGCCCATGATCACAGTGTCTACGACAGAAAAGGCTTCGTATGCAAACTGGTCTTGGTTTAATTTACCCATACGTTCGTTAACATCTATTGAGACGTTACCACTTGATGGTTCTAAATCACCGGCAAGGATTTTCATAAAGGTGGATTTACCACAACCATTCGCGCCAATTAAACCGTAGCGATTTCCGCCACCAAATTTGACTGAGAGGTTTTCAAACAGTGGCTTAGCGCCAAACTGCATTGTGATGTTAGCTGTTGTAATCAAAATGAAATTCCAAATCGTGTTGTGTGTTGAAGCCGATATCAAATTATAGTGTATTCGCTCAAGTTGACATCTATATGACTCAAGCAAGCAAAAATGATATTGAAACTAGAATACGGCAAAGCCGAGGTAAATACGAAGCGCGATAGTGTAAGGATTTTTGGCCTATTTATCAACCTAGCAATCAACAATAGCGCAGACAAATACTGGCCACTTTTGAGATACAAGCAAGTATATACCAACCATTATGAATATATCAGGGACGATAAATACACCAAGGTGGCTTAACACCGAAAACATCAATATGTTTTCGGCATCAATGATAACCGTGTGAAGTATTTAGTAAAAATATTGCCTCAGCTTAGGCGCTTGCTGGATCTGTTACATGGTCTGGATGAATTTCTGCTTGGATAAAGCAGTTTTGTAGCACTTTTTTCGATGGGTACATACTTGCTGTGCTATCAATTATTTGCGCATCAAAATCGACAACAATAGGAATAAAATGGCTCGCTTTGGTGATTTTACGCTGTCTTAATTTTTTCAATGCGCTGATATCAGCATTCGAAGGCGAATGGTCAAAAGTAAAATACAAATAATGAATCGTATTTTGAGACTTCATTCCGAGCACTTTCTTTAACTCTACTAAGCGAGTCACTAATTGCTCATTCTGTGCTTGAACCTGCGCAATTGAGACTTTACTCATATCAAATACGGATATTGAAATAACACTATTGATATACTTTTGCGCCGCAATAAACTCAAGCCCTTCAACCTTAGCTGAACCGTCTGTCTCGAGTATTGATGGCGCTAACTCTACAAAGCCGTTGCTATTGATTAAAATGTCTTTTAAACGCTCACGGGCTGTGGGCAATGTACTAAAATACGCCTCTTTCTTGCGAATATTGTGTCTCATGTAACCCGCTAGGGCACCACAAAGCACTAAAAAGACGATTTTGCCACCAATACGATGCCAAAAATCTAGGTATGGCGCATCCGGTAAAGTAACCCCGGCTTCCAAGGTTAGCGCTTCAACCTCTAGCGGCATCAGATCAATGTATAAATCATCTTCTGGCAGCATGCCAGCAAAACGGCCATCGTAATTCCACAGTGGAATAAATAATACTTCAACCGATTTATAGATATAGCCAATATCGACGTTATCGCCCTCTGGTGTTTGAAATCGTTCGTCATCGGGAAGTTCCACTAGGGTAATAATGTTTTCCCCACCAAAAGAAATTAATCCTGCTTTGGCATGCGAAATATTAGCGGTTATAAGCAAGCAGAATAGCAATAGTAAGAAAATATTTTTCATTTTAATCCTTTATGAATAAAAAATAGCTGATTAGTGATCAGACTAAGCAGTGAATAGCGGAACCACAAATTATAATCGCAATGAGTCTTTTAGATTCCCTTCATACAAGGACTCATCGCTATTATACTAAAAAATGCTCAGACAACAACGCCATAGCGCTTATAATCGCGCGACTAGCCTAGGAGCATTTTTATCGTTTTAAATACTCAATAATGTAGTCTAATCCACCAGTGATAGCGGCGACTTGGGCATCGTTACATTCTTGCGCTGTGACCAGAGGGCTATCAGGATAAACTTCAGTCGTAGTGTTAAAGTGATTGTCAGTGATACCGGCGCATAAACTGAGTTTTTTTACCGGATAGTTAATCACCCCAAATTGCTCAATCGGCACTTCAATTAGTTGCCCATTATCGTCTGGTGCAATATGGGTCACTTTGGCAACGGAATCAATTATCGCTTTTTGAAATGCGGGAGTTGGATTATCACTGTCACCCACCAAATAAAAACCGTCAGGAATAATGCCTTTAGCATAATCAACGCCATCGCGAGCAGACAATACTGGTCTAAACTCTATCTCGTCAGTGTCGGTCGTTTCATGTAAATCAATATGTGCATAAACCTCACCCAGTGTGGCCACAAATGCCATTAATGCCGCTGATTCTTCCGCAGGACTGTTAGGGTAAAAAGAGCGATTAGGATCGATGGCTTTTGGGTTCCAACGATTAATGGTTTCATAACCCCACGGGCTGATACATGGCGCAACCACCACATTAAAATACTGAGCGTAATCTTGCGCTTTAGTGGCTAAAAATTGAATGGCACCTTGTACACCACTGGTTTCATATCCATGTACGCCGCCGGTGATCAAAATGGTTTTTTTAGTACTGTCCCACTTGAGTGGCTTAAAACCAAATAAAGGATACTTGTCGACGTCATAAGATAACGCGCCATACTGTATTTGCTCAAATTGAGCCGCAAGCGGGGTTAACTTACTGACCACTTCATCTTGATATGACCGCTTGATAGTCACTTGTGCTAACCATTGGGCTTTGTGATCATCGGTCCATTTTTGTCCAGGAATGCCAATTGGATACGCTGTTGAATTGCTCATATAACCTCGTTAATCGTTTGTTTTATTGAGTTAATCTATTACGTTAGTTTATTTATTGTGACGGATTTAGGTTTAACTAAAATAACTAAGCCTATGCCTAAAAAAATGATACTGGCCGAAATACTAAGATGAATACTGATCACTTCATCTAAAAATAGTACCCCGCCAAAGGCGGCGATGACAGGAACGGTCAGTTGTAATACTGCCGCATGTGTTGCTGTTAACCCACGTAAAGCTTGATACCATAATGCGTAACCGACGCCAGATGCCAGCCCACCTGACAATACGGCCAATAAAATGCCTGCGGGCGACAAGATAAGGTGATTAATGGGTTCAACAACGCTAAACAATGGCAGTAACCAGACTACACCTATCATTGCCGCAACTAACGGCAAGGTGCGAATAAAATTATATCCGGTATCAAACAGTGGTTTGCGCGACTGTTTACCCAATAACGTGTAGCCACCCCAAGCACAGCCACTGAGGGCCATTAATATTAGGCCTATGATTGAAGGAGCGCTGACGCCCGGTAAAACTAAATATCCAAAACCTGCAAATGCCAATGAGGCACCAATAACCTCGAGTAAGGTTAACCGTTGGCCTTGAATATAACTCATCAGCATCATACTCATTTGTACTGCAGCAAATAAAATTAATGCGCCAGTTGCGGTATCAAGAAGCACGTAAGCGTATGAAAATGTGACCGCATAAATGAACAGTAATCCCGCAGCGAGAAAGCTGCCGTGACTCGCTGATATTGCTGCCTTGGTTTTATTGGCAGCACTTTTATTAACGTCACTTGTATTAACGTCACTTGTATTGGTGTGGAGGCGACGAGTTCGCAATAACATTAATAGCCACAACACCAACGCCCCTGCAGTTAAACGAATAGCGGTAAAACTGCTTGGATCAATTAATGGTGTGGTTTGCTGAACTGATAATGCCATGCGGCACAATACCGAATTAGCCGCAAATGCGACCAGAGCCACTAGGGTATACAAGGCCACAGAAAGCGTCGATAAATATGCTAATAGAACAGACATAGACAGGCGACTATGCTTTTTTCTTAAAGGTAAACTTTTGCACAAACCACTGTATTACCCCGACTTGTTGAACGTGAGTTAAGCCAAAATAAACACAGATCCACGGAGAAATAAGTAAAAACCAAGGTAACGCAGCTGTCGAGCGACCTGAGAATTGTAAATATAAAAAACCGCCGTAAATAATAATGACGCCGAAGATCCCCACTATTAACATGATTTTTTTAAGCAGGTATTCTAATTTGGCCACGTAATTAATCCTTAAAAAGTAAAAAAGTCACGCCGAGATAATACACATGGTATTCACTCGGCGTGACGGCATCATAACAAACTGATTAAGCGAAATACTACCGGCTTATAAACGAATACCGCCATCAATTTCAAATACTCGGCCGTTGACGTAATCATTTTCAATGATAAAACGCACTGTAGAAGCAATTTCTTCCGGTTGGCCTAAACGACCGACGGGTACCATTTGCTCAAGGCGTTCTAATGCTTCAGGCTTCATTGCTGCAGTCATTTCAGTGGCGATAACACCAGGGGCTACCGCGGCGCTGCGAATATTGTAGCGCGCTAACTCTTTGGCCCAGCCAACAGACATAGCTGCAACGCCAGCTTTAGAGGCTGAGTAATTAGACTGCCCCATGTTACCGGATTTAGCTAAGCTAGAAATATTAATGATAACCCCAGCTTGGCCAGTCTCAATCATGGCTGCAGCGGCTTCACGACCACACAAAAAAGTACCGGTTAAATTGACGTTAATGACGGACTGAAATTGTTGATATGACATGCGATCAACGACTTTGCCGTCTTTCGCTTTAACCATTAAGCCGTCACGTAAAATACCTGCATTGTTGATTAACACATTCACTTGGCCAAAATCTTCAACAATAAATTTAAAACCAGAAACGACGTCTTCTTCATCAGTAATGTCTAAGGCGTAACCTTGCACTTCAGTGATTGAACCTAAATCAGCACAAGCCTGTTCAAGTTTGCTTTGGTCGACATCGATAAGTGCCAATTTAGCCCCTTGTGCAGCCAAATTTTGCGCCATTGCCAGACCTAATCCACCTGCTCCGCCAGTAATGACGACAACCTTATCTTTTAATTCCATCAACTGAATCCTTTATTTTTTCTTTGAAAACTGTTCAAAAATACTTGAAAAATCGCGACGGCCATTGCCTTGACGAGCATGATTAACATATAAACTGCGAGCCAAAGATCCCATCGGTGTGCTTGAGTTAGACGCGACGGCCGCTTCTTGCGACAAGCCTAAATCTTTTACCATCAAATCGACCATAAAGCCGCCTTGATAATCTTTCGACGACGGTACATTTTCCATCACATCTGGGCATGGATTATACTTTTCGAGAGTCCAGTTACCGCCACTGCTGACTTTCATGATATCAGATAGCACTTTAGGATCTAAACCATTATCCAAACCTAATTGCAATGACTCGCTAGTACCGACCATCAACACAGATAACAGCATGTTGTTACATATCTTGGCAATTTGCCCAGCACCCACAGCGCCAGCATGAAAAATATTGCCGCCCATAACAGTCAGTACGGTTTGCGCTTGTTGATAAGCTGAGTCACTACCACCACAAATAAAGGTTAAGCTGCCGGCGGCTGCGCCTGCTGTGCCGCCAGAAACGGGTGCATCCATAAACTCTATGCCTTTTTCGCAAGCTTTAGCTCCCACTAGACGGGCACTATCTGCATCTATGGTAGAACAATCAATTAATAGTGCATGCTTTGACACAACATCAAGCAGGCCTTTATTGTCATCGTCACCTAAATATAAGCTGCGTACATGTTTGCCAGCGGGAAGCATGGTTATCACAAAATCGGCAGCGGCTGCTGCGCCACAGGCAGTTTTAGCGCTTAATGCACCTTGATCAGTTAACGCTGTGACTGCGGCCGGGTTTAAGTCAAACACTGTGACTGTCATACCCGCCTTAACTAAGTTGGCCGCCATTGGGCCACCCATATTGCCTAAACCAATAAATGCTACTGTTGCCATGTTGATTATCCTTTTATAAAAAGTCTGCTAATGGGTGCTTATCTGCGGCCCAAGGAGATGTGACAAGTTGGGCTATTTTACTCGGTTCAACCGCTTCAACATCGGTAAACAGCCATTGAGGGTTGCGATCCTTATCAATCAGTAATGCCCTTACACCTTCACAAAAATCCCCCATAGAGCAACAATTAACGCTAACACCCAGTTCCCACTTGAAGCATTCGGCTAAGCTCAGCGCTGAACCTAATGCCGCTTGAGAAAAGATCAGATGCCAGCTGATCGGACTCCCCGCTAATGCTGTTTTCTGCGCGCGTTTAAGCCAATCAAGCTCAGTATTTAGCGTCGATAATTGGTGATGAACATCCAGAATGTCACCTGCCATTAGTAAATCGATTTGACTTTGAAATTGTTGTAAATGACTGGTTGTAAGCGACGCTAGATGCGGCTGTGTCATACCAGAAAGCAAGTTGCTCAATAGCTGATGATTTGTATCGTTATCTTGGCTCCACATTACTTCGGCCATAGCATCAAACAGCGGCTGTTTTTCATCGCTGGTTAAGTAATAGTTACCCAAGTTAACGTACAAGGCGTCTGAGGCGTTCATGTTGTAAGCCGTTAAGCCTAGAAATAAGCCTGTTTTTCCTGGCATACGATTTAAAAAGTAACTGCCACCGACATCGGGATATAAACCAATGGTGACTTCTGGCATCGCAATACGACTGCGCTCAGTCACAATGCGATGACTACCACCAGCCATGAGTCCTAATCCGCCGCCCATGACAATGCCGTCGCCCCATACTAGTACAGGCTTACCAAATTGATGCAGTAAGTAATCCAATTGGTATTCTTGGGTAAAAAATTCACAGGCTTCATCGGTGATGTTATTGGGATTAGCGATGGATGCATGGTAAATCGCACGAACATCACCGCCAGCGCAAAAAGCCTTGTCGCCAGCGCCTTTGATAACCACGCAAGCAATACTGTCATCGTTTTTCCAGCGCGTAAGCTGGTTTTGCATCGCTGCAACCATGTTGAGCGTTAATGCATTAAGCGCTTTTTCGATATTCAGGGTCACAACGCCAATAGATTGGCCTGATAGTGTGCCTAACGTTTGAAATATTACCTCTTGAGTCATTAGCTGTTCTTCCAATTTGCGGCGCGTTTTTGTAAAAAGGCGTTCACACCTTCAGCTTGATCTTCACTGCCAAACAGGTCAACAAACAATTCACGTTCAAGCGGTAATGCCTCAACTCTTGGCATTGTACGCCCAGCATTTATCAGCGTTTTACATGCACTGACACTGCCAGGAGACTGTTTAGCCACTTTAGCGGCTAATGCGACTGCAGCGTCGAGGGCTTGGCCTTGTTCAACCACTTCTTCAATCAAACCAATTTTTTCAGCTGTGGCTGCATCAATCCGTTCACCGCATAAAATCATCCGTTTAGCCCAGCCCTCGCCCACTAGTGCGGTTAAGTTTTGGGTGCCACCGGCACAAGGTAATAAACCCACAGTGGCTTCTGGTAGCGCCATTTTCACTTGGGTTTCAGCAATACGTAAGTCACACGCTAATGCGACTTCTAAGCCGCCACCCATGGCATAGCCATTAATGGCCGCGATTGATACACCGCGAAACGCACTTAGAGTTTCAAAGGCTTCGCCAAAGTGTTTGGCCATGTTAGCGGCATTTTCTTTATCACCGTCGGCAAATAAATTTAAATCGGCACCGGCAGAAAAAAACCTATCACCTTGGCCAGTGATAACAAGCGCGTAAACATCCTTGCGTTGATTTAATGAAAGCACGATCTGTTTCAACGTTTGTAAACTGTCAGCTGTCCAGGTATTGGCTGGCGGGTTGTTCAACGTCAAAATAGCCGTGTGACCAATTATGTGTTCCAGTATATTGGTTTGAGCAGTCATAACCTTATGTCCTTATGTTAGTAATCATTTATGGATCATTCAGTTGTGGATCAGTCAGCAGTGAGCCACCCGTTACAGGATAGGATGTGCATCGCTGGCTAACAAACGACGAGCAATAATTAACCGCATGATCTCGTTAGTGCCCTCTAAAATTTGGTGCACACGTACATCGCGGAAATGACGCTCTAATGGATATTCACGAATGTATCCGTAACCACCATGAATTTGCAGCGCACTGTCGCACACTTGAAAGCCCACATCGGTGGCAAAGCGTTTTGCCATGGCACAATATGCGCTGGCCTCAGGGTCTTGAGTGTCGAGTTTAAATGCCGCTAAACGCACCATTTGACGTGCAGCAACTAACTCTGTTGCCATATCCGCTAGTTTGAATTGTAGTGCTTGAAAAGCCGCTAATGGCTTACCAAACTGTTTACGCTCATTCATATATTCGGTCGCGCGCGTTAAGGCCGCTTGTGCAGTGCCAATTGAACAGGTGGCGATATTAATTCGTCCGCCATCTAAACCTTTCATGGCAAAGGTAAAACCTTGGCCTTCTTCGCCAAGTAAGT
Source organism: Shewanella sp. 5S214 (assembly GCF_041439795.1). Lineage (NCBI taxonomy): Bacteria > Pseudomonadati > Pseudomonadota > Gammaproteobacteria > Alteromonadales > Shewanellaceae > Shewanella > Shewanella sp. 5S214. The sequence goes on along the minus strand of NZ_JBGOOV010000013.1, from coordinate 67,152 downwards.
TAACCGCTGGAACGCGCACATTTTCGAAGCTGATCATTCTCGTCGGTTGGGCGTTCCAGCCCATTTTATCTTCCGCTTTTCCGTAAGTAACGCCAGCAGCATCGGCTGGTACTGCAATGGCAGAAACCCCTTTAGGGCCAGCTTCACCGGTACGGCACATCACCACTAAAAGCTCAGTTTCACCCGCTCCAGAAATAAAGACTTTCGAACCTGTGATCACGTAATCGTCACCATCACGCACGGCTTTAGTTTGCAATGAAGCAGCGTCGCTGCCAGCTCCTGGCTCAGTTAAGCAATATGACGCCAATAACTGCCCTGTGGTTAAGCCTTCTGACCACTGTTGGCGTAAGGTTTCAGTGCCCCAGGTAGTGACCATCCAAGTGGCCATATTATGGATGGTTAGCATTGCTGTGGTTGTTGTACAGCCATGGGCTAATTCTTCAAAAATAATTGAAGAATCTAACCGAGACAGGCCCATACCTCCTTCTGATTCTGGCGAGTAAAGTGAACAAAAACCCAGCTCACCGGCTTTTTGAATCACGTCTTTAGGAAAATGATGTTCTTCGTCCCATTTGGCGGCAAATGGCGCCAGCTCTTCTGCTGCGAATTGACGGGCTAAATCAGCAAACTGACGCTGATCTTCATTTAAATTAAAATCCATACTGGAGTCCTTATATTATCTTGGATGACTCTCGGGTCATTTGATATTTTGCCCACCTGCAGCTTGAGCTACTTAGTCATTAAATGGTGATGTTTGGGCTTACGACATCACCATCCGATGGTGCGAGTCAAAATGGTCTTGTTGTATTAGCAGATAAAAATAACCGCGATAGGTTTTATCATAACGCGGCCAATGAGCTTATTTGAGGTCAATACTCATGTTAGGACCGCTAACCGCTTCTGCATCAAACCAGCGTGTGGTAATGGTTTTGGTTTCAGTACAAAAACGTACAGCTTGCTTACCATATGCGTGTTGATCGCCATAGAAACTGCCTTTCCAACCTGTAAACGAGAAGAAAGGTAGTGGCACAGGAATAGGAACGTTAATCCCCACTTGGCCTACTTCAATTTCATGTTGATATTTACGCGCTGCGCCGCCTGATGCGGTAAAGATTGAGGTACCGTTACCATAAGGGCTGTTGTTAACCAGTTCGATAGCATCGTCTAAGTTATCCGCTTCCATACAACACAGTACTGGACCAAAAATCTCTTCTTTGTAAATGCTCATGTCGGTGGTGACATTGGTGAACATGGTTGGGCCAACCCAGTTACCAGACTCATAACCGGCAACAGTGAAATCGGTTCCATCGAGTAAGCAATCAGCACCTTCTGCTTTGCCTTGAGCAATCAGTTTTAGGACACGCTCTTTTGCCGCAGGGCTGATAACAGGGCCGTAAGCAGCATCTTTATCATCCCATAAACCAGGACGAACCTTAGCTAACGCTTCTTTTAATTCAGGGATCCACTCTTTGGCTTTACCGACAAAAATGGCGACTGAAATGGCCATACAACGCTGACCTGCAGCGCCAACCGAGGCACCGACCATGTTATTGATCACTTGTTGCTTGTTCGCATCAGGCATGATCACACAATGGTTTTTTGCCCCTGCAAACGCTTGTACCCGTTTGAGGTTATCAGTGCCGGTTTTATAAATGTATTGGCCCACACCCACAGACCCCACAAACGAAATCGCTTTAATTGCTGGGTCTCGTAGTAAAATATCAACCGCGATTTTGTCACCATGGATAAGTTGTAACACGCCTTTTGGTGCGCCCGCTTCAACAAATAACTCCACTAAACGTTGTGGCGTCATGGGATCTTGTTCAGACGGTTTTAAAATAAAGGTATTACCGCAAGCAATTGATAATGGGAACATCCATAACGGGATCATTGCTGGGAAGTTAAACGGAGTAATACCGGCACACACACCTAATGGTTGCGTGTAGCTATACGTATCGATATTACGAGCAACGTTTTCTACCGTTTCACCCATCATTAACGACGCAACACCACAAGCATGTTCAGCAACTTCAATCCCGCGCCATACATCACCTTTAGCATCTTCAAAGGTTTTACCGGTTTCTTGCGCTAAAATTGTCGCTAATTCGTCGTGATGTTCTTTGAGCAAATGTTGGTAACGCAACATAACCCGAGCACGTTCAGACACGGGAACTTCTTTCCAGGTTTTAAACGCTTCCTTAGCACTGTGAATAGCCAGCTCGACTTCGGCGGTAGTCGCGCAGTTTATTTTTGCGATAACGCTGTTGTTAGCAGGGTTAGTCACATCAATATTGCGATCGCCGCTACCAAAGGTGAATTCGCCATCAATATAATGCTTAACTTGTGTAGTCATGTGGTTTTCCTCGATCCTTGAACATCTATGAGTGAGTAACATCACTCGTATTGAGTTATTGCACAGGTAATGCCGTTTATTATGTTTGTCAGTCTCACTCATTGAGTGGCTGGATGTACATATACCTGCGCAGTGGTCTTATTGAACTTAGCGAGTGTGGCTTTATTCCACTTCTATCGCCATCGCGGTGGCTTCACCACCACCAATACATAGTGATGCCACGCCGCGCTTAAGACCACGGGCTTTTAAGGCATAAATCAATGTCACTAATAAACGTGCGCCAGAACAACCAATTGGATGACCTAATGCACAAGCACCGCCGTTAACATTGACTTTGCTGTTATCTAAACCAAGTTCAGACACGGCAAGCATGGTTACCATGGCAAATGCTTCGTTAATTTCATATAAATCAACGTCATCTTTACTCCACTGCACTTTTTCGAACAGTTTTTGCATCGCGCCAACGGGAGCTGTAGTAAACATTGATGGTTCTTGCGAGTGAGTCGTATGGCCTTTAATGGTCGCCATAACGGTTAGACCTAACTGAGTGGCTTTCTCACGGGTCATTAGCATCAGTGCCGCAGCGCCATCTGATATTGAACTTGAGTTAGCCGCAGTAATGGTGCCGTCTTTAGTAAAAGCAGGACGTAAGCTGGGGATTTTTTCAGGACGAGCGTTTCCAGGCTGTTCATCGATATCAACACTGATATCACCACCGCGAGCACTTACAGTGACAGATACCACTTCATCTTTAAACGCTCCCGACTGAATCGCTGCATTGGCTTTTTCCAGTGATGACAATGCGAAAGCATCCATTTGTTCACGGGTTAAGCCAAAATCATCGGCCGTTTTTTGTGCAAACGTGCCCATAGCGCCGCCAGTATAGGCATCTTCAAGGCCATCTAAAAACATATGGTCCATTACTTTACCGTGCCCCATACGCATTCCGCTTCGAGCTTTGTCGAGTAAATATGGCGCTCTGCTCATGTTTTCCATGCCGCCAGCCACAACCACTTGGCTGCTGCCGGCTTTAATTAAGTCGTGAGCTAACATGACGGTTTTCATACCTGAACCACAGACTTTATTCACTGTTGTGGCACCAACACTTAGAGGTAAACCGGCACCTAATGTGGCTTGACGAGCTGGTGCTTGGCCAAGTCCAGCAGGCAACACACAGCCCATTAGCACTTCATCTACGCTATCGGCACTGATCCCCGTTTGGGCTAAAAGGCCTTTAATCGCCGTGGCCGCTAACACTGGCGACGCGACCTCAGACAATGCACCTTGAAACCCACCCATTGGTGTACGCTTCGCGGCAACAATAACGATATCTTGACCTGTTTGCTCTGTACTCATAACCACTCCAATTCACTGCGCTTTAAAAATTATTGAAAATAATATCACACCACTTTGACGTTGACGCTAACGTAAAGCAAGTAAAAAATGGTCTAAAGGGTGATGTTAATCTCATAGGGTTGTCATCGAAGATTTACACTGGATAAAAAAACACTAAAAATGGTAGCTAACTAACTGTTTATAAATTAGTAATTATCAGGAGGTCTTACTGTGAAAAATTGGATTACACTTTAGTCTATGAAGTGGCCCCAGCATGAACAATTGTGCTATGAATGCTGATAATTGACGGCAAATTTTAATGATTAATCGCGTTTTAGCGGCTGATAGCAATACATCAGAATGGTGACATTCTGGAGAGCAGATAAACAAAAAAGGTTATTTCACGTTATCGCGTAATAGCCTTAATAAAAGTCACCTCAACGCAACAAAATAAACGCCTATAAAATTGAATAATAAGTGATTATTTTTTACTTTCCCATGGCGTTTTGGCGTTCATGTCGGACAGATCATAAGGCGTTAACTGATAGACATAATAATTAAGCCAATTGCTGATCAATAAACTGCCGTGACTATGCCAACGCACGATAGGATCTTGGTTTGGATCGTCTTGACGATAATAATTTTGTGGAATATCAGGATTAAGATCTAGGCCTTTATCGCGCACATACTCGTCATTCAAGGTATCTTTTTGATACTCAGGATGACCCATAACAAACACATTACGATTATCGCGACTAAGAACAATATAGGCTCCAGCGTCATCAGACTCTGCCAACACGTCTAAATCAGGATGTTGGCGAACTTGTTCAATATCCATTTCGGCGAAGCGAGAATGTGGCGCAAAAAATTCATCATCAAAACCTCGCAATAATGGATGTGGATCGCTGGTGCGACGATGATTAAACACCCCCGAACGTTTAGTGGCCAATAACTTACGTTCTAAATTGTAAAGATGATAGAAACCCGCATGAGCAGCCCAGCACAGAAATAATACTGATGTCACATGTTGCTGAGACCAATCAATGATCTCGCGAATATGGTCCCAATAGACCACATCTTTAAAGTCAATTTGGCCTAAAGGCGCGCCAGTAATAATCAAGCCATCGTAATTGTTGTGCTTGATCTCTTCAAAATCACGATAAAAAGTATTCATGTGATCCACAGACGTGTGCTTTGACTCTTTATCATGGATGCGTAATAAATCAACCCCGACTTGCAATGGCGTATTACCCAATAAGCGCAATAGCTGGGTTTCAGTTTCAATTTTATTGGGCATTAAATTCAAGATTAATACCCGCATTGGACGAATGTCCTGATTAGCAGCACGGGTTTCAGACATCACAAAGATATTTTCTGACTCTAAAATACCTGCTGCTGGCAGGTTATCTGGAATTCTAACCGGCATACTGATTACCTTTTGTGTGAATAAAATAAATTATCTTGTGTATTTAGCCATAATGATGAATTTGTCATATCGACCATATCGCACTATCACTGCCACAGATAGAGCATGCCGAGGTGATAAGCGTATTTAGCCTTAGGTGAGTCACCGCTTAAGATCACAAAATCACCATAAATATTCGCCTAAAATAACGCCTAGATATTCTCAGGACTGTCAGCACATTACCATTGAAAATAATGTCTTACTTAGCGCTAAGGCGATGAATAGGCTTTGACAGCCCATTATTGTCATCTAACTGACCACTCATTGTTAGTCGCTTTCATCATACACAAGGATGTCTAGAAGTCTACACGTCTTTAGTTGAAATATTTTCTCGCTTGTTATCAATAGCCGATATTCCTATTATAAGACACCACATTACGATGATGCTGACTATGTTAACAACCACGCCTACCGCAACGGCAATGATTATTGGGGCGACTTCGCAATTAAGCCAAGCGCTTGCACGACAGTTATCGGAACAAAATGTATCCCTAGTGCTTTTTGTGCCAGATCCTGATGTATTAACCGATTTTTGTCGAACCTTACCAGGAGAAGTGAGCGTTTACCCGTTAAGTATTTTTGAGCCTGAAACCTTAATTAAGCAACTCACTTCTGCATGGGAGCAGCACAATGGTGCTCATCTAGTGATCGTCAATACGGGTGTGAATCATTATGACGCGGCACTTCCTTGGCCGATTGAACAAGATATTGTTGATATCAATGTCAGAGGATTTGCCGCCATCAGTAACTGTGTGTTTAAGTTGATGTGTCAACAAGGTTATGGACAACTGGCGGCGATTAACTCAATAGCGGGCCAACGTGGTGGTCCAAATGTGGCTTATCATGCCTCTAAAGCGTTTGCCGCTAATTATCTGCAAGGTTTGTGCATGCATGCACAACGATTAAAATTACCTATTACGATTAGTGATATCCAGCTTGGCTTATATGATAAAGCGATGTTTCTCAATACGCGCTTTTTATTGTCGCCGATAGACAAGGTCGCCAAACAAATATTAACCGCCCTTAAAAAAGGTAAACGCCGAGTGTATGTCACTAAACGCTGGCGTGTTGTGGCGTGGATTAATCGCTTATTACCTGAATATATTTACAACACCCGCCATTGGAAACCGCGTAAAAAATCTTAATAAACAACACCAACAAAAACAGGAACCCTTAGGTTCCTGTTTCGTTATCACTGCCATTATCGCAGAGGTATTCTAAGTAACGTGAACGACTTAAAACGTATAACCCACGCTAACCATGTAAACCCAAGGGTCAATATCGGTATCAACCACAACATGATCGGCACCCATGTCAAAGCTCACATCAGTAGAAATTTGTGCATACCAAACTGACGCGTTAACTAACCATTTTTTGTCAATTTGATAATCAAGACCAACTTGAGCCGCAAGTCCCCAAGAATTCGATAAGCTTAAATTTTCTAAGCCAAGATCTTTCGCATCTTGAGTAAATTCATTGTCATAGAAATTAGTAAAGTTAACGCCTAAACCCACATATGGACGTAAAGCTGACTGTGAATCACCAAAGTAGTATTGTGCTACTAGTGTTGGCGGTAACTGCTTTGAGTCTGCAATTTTACCTAATGCGCCCAGTGAAACATCGTGGCTAAAAGGCGATGCCGCAAGTAATTCAATACCGACATTATCAGTTAACATATAACCAAAGTTTAGCCCTAGCTGAACATCATTATCGACACTAAATTCAGCAACATTTGCCACTACTGGGCTTGACTCATTTGGAGCAACCATCGCCACACCGGCACGGACAATAATATCTCCAGCTTGATGGGCCGCAGCACTAAATGACAGGCCGGCAGATAATAAAGACACGGCAACTAAACTTAGGGTAATTTTCTTATTCATTTTTAACACTCCTTGGCAATGACAACTAGATGCAGTTGAGTGCATCCTCAACATTTGCCAACAACCTACATAAGTAATCTATGAGTAACATTGACATAGATCAACAAAAGCATAATACCCCTTTAGAGATAACAACTTAATTGAGTTAGCTTGATTTAGATCACATATCAAACTGAGTAAATCAGACTGTTAAGCGCATATTGAGAAAATATGAGAGGTCACAAAGAGCATTATTTAGAGCTTAGAAATGGCTCAGTAATCATGATTAATTTAGGATACTGGAGTAGCCATTTCTTTTGAATGACTCTAGATTTAAACACACTGATGTCGCGTTTAGGATTAGCATGTAAACTCAGAGAAAAAAGACAGGCTAATCCAAAAACAGCGTCCACCTTAATCTCATAGTCATGGGCCAATACTGTTGTTGCAGAATTAGGGCCTGTAAAAGGCACTTTTTGATTAATATTAACTGCGACAGCAGGACTGGGATTGACTAACTTAACCCCGACTGCCGTTTGTTTTTCAGGCCAATAAGACATGGCGTCAAGACATGATAAATAAGCAGGATCGTTATTTCTGAGATGCATTCTGGCTTGATTTTTCACTGACCATGGCAAATCGGCTTGCTGCCTTAGTTTGGCTTCAATCTCGCGATCACGCTCTACAGATACATCACTATCACACCAGTAAATCACGTCGATATCATTTAATGCTTGTGACCTAATATGATGTAATTTATCCCATACCAAATTACGTACAAAGCCGGCAGCAATGTACCAATCACCAATATTGAAATGATTTAACACTTCACAGCATACTTGCAAGGCATTTAGACGCTGAGCATCTTGTTGCAACCATGTCGATAACTGCGCCTGTAACGCATCAGCCCCTAGTCGTTGCAACTCATTACTCACACAGGTTTCATTAGCTGGCGTCATGCTGCTGCTCTGGTGCAGCGTCAGCAAATGCACTTAATTGCTGGCACTCATGCCAAATCCTGACAATATTGGGGTATGCGGCCAGCTCTAAGTTAAAGCGTTTGGCATTATACACTTGGGGGATCAAGCAAATATCAGCCAGCGAAGGCGTATCCCCAAAACAGAAGCGTCCAGAATATTGGCCTAGTTGCACTTCCAGTGCAGTAAAACCAACATGGATCCAATGATGATACCAACGCATTTTATCGGCTTCAGACACGCCCATTTCGTTGACTAAATATTGTAATACTCGCAAATTGTCTAAAGGGTGAATTTCACACGCAATGGCCTGAGCCATACTACGTACAATGGCACGATCTTCAATATTGCTTGGCAGTAGATGATGATCTGGATACTTATCTTCAAGATACTCAATAATGGCCAGTGATTGCGACAATGTCAGCTCACCCTGCTCGCCGCTATCAACAAAGGCTGGCACTAAATGCTGTGGATTTAATTGATGAAAACTGGCACTGTGTTGCTCACCGCCATTATTAACTAAATGCACCGAAATATGTTCTGCGGATAACTGCTTTAAGTTTAATGCTATACGAACCCGATAAGCCGCACTTGAGCGCCAATAACCATAGAGCTTCATGTCAATTTCCTTATTTTTATTTTATTTTGCCTAACAAAAAGGCAATAACGACTGAACGCTATTGCCTTAATTATGTCAGTTTACATTACCCTAATAATCTTAGGCTTTGTACTCAACCACTTTTTGATCGATAGAACCAAAAATACTCACACCGTTTTCATCAAACATTTCGATACGTACCGTATCGCCAAAGTGCATAAAAGGTGTTGATGCTTTACCGTCGGCAATAATTTCAAGCATGCGCTTTTCAGCCAAACAGCTTGAGCCAGCACTGCGGTCATAGTTTGAAATAGTGCCAGAACCAATAATCGCACCGCTGCCCAATGGGCGAGTTTTAGCCACATGTGATACTAACTGACTAAAGTTAAAAGTCATGTCCACGCCCGCATTAGGACGCCCAAATAACTCACCATTTAAATGTGTTACTAGGGGTAAATGCACCTTGCTGTCTTGCCACTTATCACCTAATTCATCAGGGGTAATCGCAATAGGTGAAAACGCACTTGATGGTTTAGATTGGAAAAAGCCAAAGCCTTTACCTAACTCGCCAGGGATTAAATTACGCAGTGAGACATCGTTAACCAACATCAATAATTTGATGTGCTTAGCGGCATCTTCGCTGCTAACACCCATGGCGACATCATCAGTGATAATGGCAATTTCAGATTCAAAATCAATACCAAATTCTTCACTGGCCATTTCGATATCGGCTTTAGGCGCAATAAAACTGTCTGAGCCACCTTGATACACCAGAGGGTCGGTCCAAAAAGATGCCGGCATTTCAGCGCCACGCGCTTTGCGGACCAATTCAACGTGATTGACATAAGCACTGCCATCGGCCCATTGATAAGCTCGTGGTAAAGGTGATAAGCAACGACTTTCATCAAAATCTGCCGCATTATCCATATGCCCAGCGTTTAACGCTTCATATAACTCATTCAATTGTGGGTAAAGCAGATCCCAAGCATCTAATAATTGCTGCATAGTATGTGCAATAGCAGGTACGGCGACGGTTTTGCTCAAATCTTTACTGACTAACATCAACTGGCCGTCGCGACGTCCGTTGTGATAACTTGCAAGTTTCATTATTGCTCCTAAATACTGGGTGAGCGCAGCGGATTATCCACACTACACGCTCAATTTGACGATACAAATAACCGATCACGGCAGAAAAACCTATAGCGTGAGCTCAATCACATTTTGTTGGTGCTCACGGCTATTTGTAAATTATTCGTTACATTAATATAAACGCACCGCAAATACTGATTTACAGCGTTTATGTGACTAAAATGCCAGCAAAATACTGGCATTAAATCGTTACATCACTTTTTCTTACTAATATTATAATCGCGTAATTTATTAGCAATTGCGGTATGTGACACCCCAAGTTTCTTAGCCAACTGTCGTGTACTTGGGTACGCAGGATACAATCGACGCAATAAACCCGCCTCGTATTCTTTCATGGCTTCATCCAAGGTGCCTTCAAACTCTTCGTCGAAGTAACCAAAACCTTCGGCATAGGATGGTAATTTGAGTTGTTCAACGGTCAGCTCTGTCGAACCATCCCACATGGATACCGCCCTAAAAATGGCATTTTTCAATTGACGCACATTACCTGGCCACGCATAAGTAAACAGATAGTCGCGGCAAGTTGCCGAGATCCGTCTTAATGGACTCGATAACTGCTGACTATAATGTTCTAAGAACATTTCGGTTAATGGCAGCACATCGACTCGGCGCTCACGCAGGGATGGCATGTGGTAACTTAATACATGAATACGGTAATATAAATCTTCTCTAAACTCACCCGCTTGGCAGAGCTCAGCTAAATGTTTTTGGGTTGAGCAAATAATACGCACATCTGCGCGAACTTCTTCATCACCACCAATGCGTCTAAAAGTACCATCTTGTAGTAAACGCAGTAATTTAACTTGCGCCGCTTTGGACATTTCGGCAATTTCATCCAGAAAAACTGTCCCGCCTTTGGCTTCTTCAAATAACCCGCGTTTTACAACGGTGCCATTGTTGACAAAACCAAATAATTCTTCTTCTGCGACGCTGTCTGGCAGTGCAGCACAATTAATCGCAATAAACGGATGCTCGCGGCGCATACTGGCATCATGACTAGCACGCGCCATGAGCTCTTTACCCGTCCCCGTTTCACCGGTTATTAACAAAGGCGCATCGAGCTGTGCCATGCGCTTAGCTTGCTTGAGTATGTCTTTCATTTTATCGCTAACCGCTAATACATTATCAAAACCTGTGGTTTGATTTTGCAGCGCGTTAAATTGTTTACCGACTCTAGCAGGTGATTTGAGCGAAATAACGGCACCCGCTAAAATGGTTTTGTCATCATCGTCAGGTAAATAAATGGGTAGCATTTCGGCCAAATACTCGTTCGAGTTAATTTGCACTCGAGTAGCTTGAGCCAATACAGGTATTTCACTCATCCAACGGGCAAAGTTAAACCCCTGAACCCAATGGTTAAGTGACTCCCCTACCACTTCATGTTCAGCCATACCTAGCGTCAATAAGGCCGATTCATTAGCGATGCGCACTCGCCCTTTAGCGTCAGTTGAAAACACTGAGTCGGGTAAGGTTTTAAGTAAGGTTTTAAGGGCATAATGCTCTTGTTCTGACGGCATAAAAGACACGGTACGGACGTCATGTACACTTTCAACCTTACGAATTTGCGGCATTAACTCTCGTAATGTTTCAAAACTGATCTCAGCAAATTGCAGGAATAAGAACCCCTTATTACTGGCATCAATTGCGATTAAGTTAATTCCATGTTTTTCGAGCACGACGAGGATGTCTTTCGCTAAACCCACGCGATCAATACAGCTGACTTCCAAACGCATAATGTAACGATTCCCTATTTATTGAAGTTTTATTGCGGAAATTTGGCATAACGTTAGAGGGATATTGCTTCGGTGGCAAGTGAAGTTTACAGTAGAATTGTAACAGAGCGATTATTTCAGCACATTACGTTAACGTAATGTGCTGAAATCGATGACGATAATTACGCGTCTAACAACTGGTCTGTCTTGGCAGCCATGATAAAATCGTTTTTGTGTAAACCTTTAATTGAGTGTGACCACCAAGTGACCGTGACCTTGCCCCATTCGGTTAATATTCCAGGATGATGACCTTCAGATTCGGCTAAATCAGCTAACTTATTGGTAAACACCATGGCCAGCTTAAAGTTTTTAAATTTATAAACCCGCTCAAGCTGCATAATACCGTCACGAACTTCAACGCCCCAATCGGGGATCATACCGACAAGTTCAGCCAACTCAGCATCACTCACTTTCGGGGCATCGGCTTGGCATGCTTCACACTTCATCTCGGTTAATGCGTTCATTTTTACTCCTAGGCTTAATTATAATAATGTCTAACTTGCATACTGATGAGAAAACAACCCTCTATTCAGTAGCAGTAAATCGATTAAATTGCTTTGGTTTTAGGGGCGAACTTAGGCTCAAACATGCCTAATTGGCGGGCCTTGGTTACCATACTCATAATGTCCATACGGGCAATTTCATCTAAATAATCAATATGGTTAATCACGTAATAGATAGGCTGCATAATATCGATACGATAAGGAGTACGCAGTACATCAAGTAAGTCAAAAGGTTTGCGTTCTGGCTCATCACTTAACGAATAAAGCGTTTCACCAGGAGAGCTCAAAATACCACCACCGTAAATGGCTAATGGCTCATTTTTCGCTTGTACCAAACCAAATTCAATAGTGAACCAATATAGCCGCGCAAGAAACACTCGCTCTTCTTTGGATGCCGCAAGTCCTAACTGGCCATACATATGCGAAAAATGTGCAAATGATGGATTAGTCAACAATGGACAATGACCAAATATTTCATGAAATATATCAGGCTCTTGCAGGTAATCAAACTCTTCTTTGCTACGTATAAACGTCGCTACTGGAAACTCTTTATTGGCCAGTAACTCAAAAAAACGCCCAAATGAAATTAATGCTGGTACCGCTGCGGTTTTCCAACCCGTAGCATCTAATAACACTTTATCGATTTCGGGTAACTGCGGAATACGGTCACTCGACATGCCTAAGGCATCGAGTCCTTGCAGATAAGCATTACAAGCTTTCCCCGGCATATTCGTCACTTGGCGCTGATACAATTGTTGCCATAATTGATTCTCATGCTCAGAATAATCAATGTAACCCTGGGCATCAGGTTGATGGGCAATATACTTTGTTGCTGTACTCATAAGTTCCACTTTACGTCAACTTCACTCCCTACATAGTGTGCTAACGTTGACGTTTTGTTAACTCCCTCACAGTTTATTTCATGCGGTTATGTTGCTTTAATCGTAAACAAATAAATACAAACGAGCTGTAAGCCCCATGAGTAGGCTCAGGTTTTATCACCATAAATGAACACATTACAGCAAGACTTAACCCAAGTTAATTTAGCGCGCCATCGATAATTTAACTGACGATAGAGCTGGGATAATTTACAATATCATTCACACATGATTCATTAATTCATAGGATGATTTATTTATGGCAATTTTAGTAACCGGTGGCGCCGGCTATATTGGTACCCACACAGTCGTTGAGCTATTAAATGCCGGACAGGAAGTGATCATTGTTGATAATTTATCAAATTCAAGTGTTGAAGCCCTAGCCCGTGTTCATACTATTACTGGTAAGGATGTCACTTTTTATCAAGGCGATATTTTAAATAAGGCTTTGCTACAAAAAGTATTTGTAGACCATAGCATTGAGTCTGTTATTCATTTTGCAGGCTTAAAAGCCGTCGGTGAGTCAGTCGCCGAACCATTAAAGTATTATGAAAACAACGTGACTGGCACGATTATTTTATGCCAAGTTATGGCCGAAAATAACGTTAAAAACTTAGTCTTTAGTTCATCCGCCACGGTTTATGGCGATCCAGCGAGTCTGCCCATTAAAGAAGATTTCCCAACGGGCGCGACCAATCCATATGGTCAGTCAAAATTGATGGTTGAATATATTTTAGCCGACTTGTACAACTCAGATAACAGCTGGAATATTGCTCGACTACGTTACTTCAATCCTGTTGGAGCTCACGAAAGTGGCTTAATTGGTGAAGATCCTAACGACATTCCGAATAACTTGATGCCGTTTATTGCCCAAGTTGCTGTCGGTAAACGCGAAAAATTAAGCGTGTTTGGCGATGATTACGACACACCAGATGGCACAGGTGTTCGCGATTATATTCACGTTGTTGATTTAGCTGTGGGTCACTTACAAGCGCTTAAAAAGCTGCAAACAAAACCTGGATTGGTGACTTATAATCTCGGCACGGGTATCGGTTACAGTGTGTTAGACATGGTCAAAGCATTTGAAACAGCTTGTGGTAAAACCATTGCTTATCAAATCAGTCCACGCCGTCCTGGTGACATTGCCGCTTGTTATGCCGATCCGAGTTTTGCAGCAACAGAACTTAACTGGCGTGCGACTCATACCGTTGAAGATATGGCCAATAGCAGTTGGAAATGGCAATCACATAACCCTGATGGTTATAAAATGCCTAGCGCTTAACAATTTTTAGCTGCAGCGAATGCTAATATCAGGGTGTGTTAATCCTTCAAAGTAAATTTTGCGGCTGTGTGGTGATGTTATACTAGGCGGAGCTAATTCATGTAGCGACTTAACATGAATTAGCGATAACCCAGTAGAAACAAGCCACAATCCGCCCAAAACTTGCGATTAAACGCCCTTGTTAGCACAGGTTTTAGCTCGAAGCAATTTTCAGCCTGATAGAGCGACAACCCCTAGCGCCAGCTAATGCGTTTACGTCCAATTAGGATAGCCATGAGCCAAAGTATTAATCAAAGTCGGCGTAATCTATTTAGTCGCAGAAAATCCAATGTCACCCGCCCGCCATGGAGCAAAACAGATCAAGAATTTACTGACAATTGCACCCGCTGTGACAAGTGTATTACCGCCTGCGAAACCCAAATAATTAAACGCGGTGAAGGTGGGTTTCCTGAAATAGATTTTAATCTTGGTGAATGTACTTTTTGCCATCTTTGCGTTGATGTGTGCCCAGAGCCGGTGTTCGATCTCGCCCAGTCCTTACCCTGGTCAATTCGCGCCAGCATAAAAGACAGCTGCTTAACCTATGAAGGTGTTTGGTGCCAGAGTTGTAAAGATGCCTGCGATCCACGCGCAATTAGCTTTATCATGGCAGTAGGACAAGTGCCTAAACCCTTGATAGATACTGATGCCTGTACGGGTTGTGGTGCTTGTGTATCTCCCTGCCCTTCTAATGCCATACAGATTGGCAAACCGAGCTAATTTATCAAATACGGTATGTTAATCAGTTAGCAATATAGCGAGCGATTTTGGTGTTATTTATTTGCCTTTAACGCTATATTATCAGCCAAAATATAGCCATAAGAGCACTGAGATGTTTGGTCAAAAACAAGCTGCAAATCCGCTGAGTTTTATCGCCCCAGAATGTCACTTAACCGGCAAACTTATTTTCAGCGGTGATGTACTCATTGCAGGGCATATCAACGGCGATATTAAAGCACAAGGCAATGTGACGATTGAACCCAATGGCACAGTTGATGGTGATATTTTGTGCCGAAACTTAATGATTGCAGGCCAACTAACAGGTAAGGCACACTGTAAAAAAATGACCCTGCATGAGCAAGGTATTTTTGAAGGGGATGCGTATTGTGAAAACATCGAAATTTTAGACGGTGGCCAGTTTTTAGGTTATCGCCACGTAGAACCATTGACTCTGATTTCATCAAAAAGCTAATTTGAGCTTTTTGTCAGCGTTTTTCCTGCCTTATAACGCGGACAATTGTCATCGATATTTAACCAGCTAACCTGCTCATCAGTGTGTATATGGTAAGTTGGCTGCACTTTTTGTGGTAGATCAAGCGATGCAATCGATAATGTTATGTACTACGGATAATCCAGATGTCGGTAAGTCAGTGAGCAACCACAGTGTTGACAAAAAACCCGACGAATATCCTTTGATGAAGCAAACTCTGTGACTTGCCCTTGTAGCCATTCAACTTGTTCATAACAAAAATCCATCCAGCTCATCATCACCGCACCGGCACTTTTTCGACATTGACAGCAGTGGCAGTGATCGACATCAAATGGCAAACCATTAACTTGATAACGGATGGCGCCACATAAACACCCTCCTTGTAATAGCTCAAGCTGTGCCATGTTACCTCCTAGAAGATCACCACATCCTTTAATAATGGCTTATTCATCACTATTGATTAGTGCTTGTCGCTGCCATTGACGCAACAAAGCGACAAACTCTTTGGGCTCTCGATCTAAACTGTCAATGGATAGGTACACATGGTAACCAAGCTGCTCATTCAAGGTTTGGCAACGATGACCGAACATCGCCAGAACACCACGATAACGTTCACCGTTAACCACTAGCGGGGTAAATTCTGCACCTAAGTAACCTTCTAAACTTTGTAAATCCTCATCTTGAGTGGCAGCGGTCATCAAAAGTGGCCGCTGTTCGGTTAGTAATCCGGTAGCCAAACGCGGTGAAATACAATCTAATATGGGATTAATCTTTTTAAGTTTGACGCCAATATAAGGCAGTTCAATCATCTCCATATTTTGATTTACCCGCACGCTATCAAGCCGCTGAATATTATGCCATTCAATAAATACCTGACCACGACGATGAAAAAATACCACTCCTGTAGGCATTAGTTTGAAGCTGACCGCTGGCTGATACACTTTAGCGACACCTAACACCAGTGCGACTGAGCCTAAGGCAAAACACAACATACCGGGCACAAAAAAGCCTTTAAACCCAATAAAAATAATCAAGCTAGTCACTAAACTTAACGCGCCAACAACTGTAAGCGTGATGCCATTTCGCTTAGCATAAGGACTAATTAACATGTGCTCATCACTCACAATAGTGTCCTTGGAATTGATTGATAAATTATTCAAAATACTGCTACCCAACTATTTAGTAAACAACGCTAGTGATTATTCACTAATAGATCTTTAACCCACAACCATAATATACCGACATACTCATGAATGGCTCGCTGTGAATCTAACAAATTATCCGCAGTTAAACGCCACCAATCGCTACTATTAGCAATAAAGTCAGTTGGCGCCGCTTGGGGTTGCATCCCTAAAGCGTTAAATATGCGCATAGACCTTGGCATATGTGTCGCCGACGTCACCAATCTAAAAGGCTGAGTGCCCAAAAATTGCTTAAGTGCATTGGCTTCTTCAATGGTGTCTTTAGGTTGATTGAAGACCGTAATACTCTTTTTGGGGATGCCTAATTCTTGGGCCGCTTGAGCCATAATAGTGGCATGAGCAGTTGGCTGATTACCGCCGCTCCAACCACTGACCACTAAGGTGCAGTGTTGGCCAAGGCTAAACTGACGCACGCCTTCAGTTAATCGAGCCAGTGCTGTAGATGATAATTGCTGCACTGCAGTATGGCCTTGCTGCTCACGGTTACCCGATCCCAATACCATCACAACACAAGCCCCTGTTATTGGCTGATGGTTAACTTGATACTGTGACTCTAACGAATCCGCTAAATAATAGCTTACTTGCGCTTGGCTGGTTAATACCAGTAGCGCTATCGCAGCCACCAAGGCAATACGCCCAAATTGCAGCAAGCGTGTTCTTTTTGTGCGCCATAACACGGCGGCTATAACTAATAGCATAATGCTAAGCGGAATAGGCATGACTAATTGCGATAAGATTTTTTTAAGCCAAAACATCGGTATATCACTTGAACAATGAAAACTGTCGCTAGTTTATCGTTATAAAGTCTGAATACAAACCCTATCAAGCAAACAAAAACGGCACTATTTAAGTGCCGTTTGATGAATTAACCATATTGCCAGATGAGCGCTCAGCCAAGTGAATCGAAATGACCTTTGGCTTCATTCTCACAAATTTCTATCCTGAACAAGGCTCTACTATACAAGTTAAGCCTACTTTTCGTCTTTGCCCCAAAGCCAAGCAGCACCGCGAACGCCAGAAGATGCACCAAACTTATTTTTAACCACTTGAGTGCCGCATTCGCGACCAACTACGTATTTGGGTAACACTTTTGGTAATTCAGTGTAGATAGCATCAATATTTGATACACCGCCACCTAATACAATCATGTCTGGATCCATCATATTGATCACGTGCGCAAGTGAGCGCGCTAATCGATCGATATAACGCTCAAATGCTGCGGTCGCCAACGGATCTCCTTGTTGCATCATCTCAGAAATTTGGATACCACTGATTGCATCGCCGCCTGCTTCACGAAAATCACGCACAAAGCCAGTACCCGATATAAAGGTCTCGATACAGTCACGATTACCACAAAAACAACTAGTTGAATTAAACTCATCAGCCGTCATCCACGGAAGAGGATTATGGCCCCATTCACCGCCAATACCATTACCACCGCCATGAACACGACCATTAATAGCGATACCAGCACCACAACCTGTACCAATGATACCGCCAAAAACAACACCTTTTCCGGCAGCGGCACCGTCGACGGCTTCAGATACAGCAAAACAATTGGCATCATTGGCTACACGCACTTCACGGTGCAACACTTCGCTTAAATCTTTATCAAGCGGATGGCCGTTAATCCAGGTTGAATTAGAGTTTTTAACCAAGCCAGTAAACGGTGACACCACACCAGGAATACCAACACCCACAGACCCCGTTTGGCCTGTTGCGGTTTCAGCATCGGCGACTAAGCCCACAATCGCCGCTAATGTCGCTGGATAGTCTCTTGGAGTAGGAATGCGCTTTCTAAATATCTCAGCGCCATCATCGGCCAACGCCACTAATTCTATTTTGGTACCACCGAGATCGACGCCCATACGCATCATAACTTATTACTCCATTTACTTATTATTAATTAGATTCAATGTTCGATTAACGCAAATTGCTCTAAAACACAATTATTTACGTTCAAACCACGCCAAGGACGCGGCAATAAAATACGGATTTAAAATATTTTCTTTCTGGTTATATTGCAGCGCTGTGAGTGCTGGATACTCAACCACTTTACCACCAGCACTTTCCAATACAGCCTGCGCTGCTGCAGTATCCCATTCACTGGTGAGGCCTAATCTTGGGTACACATCGGCTTGACCTTCGGCCACCATACAAAACTTTAATGAGCTACCAACGCTAAGCATTTGATGTTCGCCAATGGTCTGTAAATAGGCGGCAACATCAGGACTAATATGAGAACGACTGCCAACGACAACTGGAGGTGTCTGTAATGGCCGCTGACGAATATCTAATATTGATGTCGCTCCGTTGTGATCTAGCCATGCACCTTGGCCAACAATACCGCTATAACATTTGTCTAATACGGGCGCATACACCACGCCTGCGATAGCTTGTCCTTGATGGATCAGGGCAATATTAACCGTAAATTCACCATTACGTTTAATAAATTCTTTAGTACCATCGAGTGGATCGATCAACCAATAGGTTTGCCAAGTCTGGCGTTCAGCCCAACTAATATCAGCGTCTTCTTCGCTCATGACAGCAATATCAGCAAAATGCTGCTTAAGCCCAGCGATAATCACATTGTGACTGGCAATATCAGCTGCAGTAACTGGACTATCATCTTGTTTCACTTCAATCTGTAAATCAGTTTGCGCATAAACTTGCATAATTGCTTCGCCGGCTTGCTTGGCGAGGAGCACTATCTGTTGTAAGTCTGCTTTAGAAAATACAATATTAGACAAATCAATTCCTTATCAAATTCATATCGCTTTAGCGATCAGTACACTATCGATACGTTATTATGCCATTGTTAACATCATAGATTGATAACTTTTTGATTGCACTTGATTCAAAATCGACTCAAAAAACTGACCGAAAAAAACCACCGCGGGGACACAAGATAGCTGCAATACCTCAAAGGCTGCTCGATACTAAGCTAAGCGCCGCTTTGCTCAAAGCAAACAGTGCGTTTTTGCATTCGTATTCAGCAGTCTATGAGACCGCTCAAATCTGACGTGATTGCAGTCAAACGGCCGACGATTATCGACTGACGCCCTGAAGATAATCAAACTAAATCCAGCTCGACCTAAATGAGGTCGAGCTGGATTAGGGTTCTAGTGACATTGGATAGTATTGTCGTTTGCAGTCGCTTTAATGACGACATCACTAAAACTAATCTCGACTTTAGCGTCAGTACTAAGATAAAACGGCATGGCAATTTTACCAAAGTCCATCGGTTCTCCAGCAAAACAAGCCAGGGAAATGCTTACGTTTTGCCATTCAGCTAATTTAGTATTAACCAGCTTGGCGATATCCACTTGTTGGCGACAATCACCTTGACATGCGAGACCTAGCCACAGAGGTTTTGACACTGATTGTTCAACTTTGATACTAAGAGACAATGCTGAATCACTATTACTGTAAGCTCTTAAGTCACGTGGAAAACTACTTATTAAGCCGACGATACCTTGCTCGGTGCCATTAAACGACACCAAGCGGGCATCTTCTTGCACGGCGCGATCCATGGTGCGGATATTAAGCGCACTGTTGCTCGCCACGCTGCTGGTTAAGGCTTGCTGTTCATTATCAGTGGCAATGTACATTGACCAAGGAGATTTCACTGCACGTTCAAATAGGGCTAAGTCTTCGAGTGTTTGACTGGCGGCTAAATTATCTTCTGATAACGCATCTAAGCTTATCGCATCGGTTGCAACAGACTGATAGGTTAATCCATATCCGTAAGGGATCAGTGGTTGATAGTCAGCTTGTGCTTGCACACGTTTATCTTGCACTAATGGCACATTGACCTGAGTTTGTTGTGGTGTAGCTGGCCATGAGAATGACAATTTACCCACAAAATCATATGCAACCGTTCCATCTGGCTTAGTAAATAATACATCTGCAATGCCCTGGCCTTCTGTGCCAGGAAGCCAAGCTGCAACAAACGCATCTGACTGGTTAAATTCAGCATTAACCCACATAGGGCGGCCGCTGATAAATACTGATACAACTGGGATACCTTGCGCTTTAAGTTTTTTCAATAATGCTAAATCACGCTTATCGCCACGCTGATATTCAAGATTATCAATATCACCATTGCCCTCGGCATAAGGTTCTTCGCCAAACACAACAATAGCAACATCAGGTAGTTGTTCAGGGTTAAAGTCACCGTTTACGCTTAAGGTTGTCTTGCCGCCACCTTGGGTGACGACCTGCTCGATACCTGAGTAAATGGAGGTTGCACCAGGAAAGTCGCTATTTTTATTGTCAGTACCTTGCCAAGTAATTGACCAACCACCTGATTGTTTACCAATATTATCTGCTGCATCGCCGGCAACAAGCACCTTCATATTAGGCTTAAGCGGCAATATAGATTGATTATTTTTAAGCAACACTAATGACTCACGCACCGCTTCGCGAGCAACCTCGCGATGACTCGCTTGACCGATTAACTCAGTTTTACCTGATAACGGACGATTGGCTGGGCTAGGTTTATCAAACAAGCCGGCACGAAATTTCACTCGTAAAATACGGCTAACCGCATCGTCTATACGCGCTTGGCTGATCTCACCACTTTTAACTTGGGCAATAGTATTTTCATACAATGGTTTCCATGCATCAGTCGGTACCATAAAAATATCTAATCCAGCATTAACTGACTTGGCACAAGACTCATTAGTACAACCAGCGACTTGTCCGTGACCATTCCAATCGCCGACCACAAAGCCATCAAAGCCTAATCTATCTTTAAGTACATCGGTTAATAGGTATTGATTGCCATGATTTTTTTCCCCATGCCAACTATTAAATGAGGCCATAACACTTTGTGCCCCAGCATTAAGTCCGCCGACATAGCCTTGGGCATGAATGTCATATAAATCTTGTTCGCTAGCAAGGTTTTCGCCCTGATCGATTCCGTTTTCAGTTCCACCATCACCGATAAAGTGTTTTACCGTTGAAATAACATGTTGGTCTGATAAAAAGTCACCACTGACAGAACCTTGCAAGCCTTCAACAATGGCATAAGCATACTCTTTTACTATGCGTGGATCTTCAGAATACCCTTCATAGGTTCTGCCCCAACGGTCATCTCGCACCACGGCAACGGTAGGAGCAAATACCCAATCAATCCCAGTCACCATGACTTCTTGAGCCGTAATGGCGGCTATTTTTTCAATCAATTTTGGGTTGTTGGCAGCGCCTAAACCAATGTTATGCGGAAATAAGGTTGCGCCAATAACATTGTTATGACCGTGTACCGCATCTGTGCCCCACATGGTAGGAATATTAATCCCATCGATACTGTCATCGACAGATGCTTGATAAAATGATTCCGCTAAGGCAACCCAATCTGCAGGCGTGGCATGCTTGTCGTTGTTAGGATAAGCACCACCGCCATTGAGATAAGAACCAAAACCGTATTTACGCATATCTTCAACCGTAATATCGCGAATTTCTGGCTGGATCATTTGGGCAATTTTTTGCTCTAGCGTCATCTTGGCAACTAATGCATCTATCTTGGCCTCTAATGCTTCATCTTTAGCGATAGCTGGGGGTAATGCAGGCCATATTGTTGATGCCGTTTGCTCCGAAGTTACAGCGGCTTCTGTTGTTTGCTGCTGAGTGCTTTGATTATCACCACACCCACTAACCCCAAGAAAAAGCCCCAAAGTGATTACAGTGGTTTTCATCGGCATTTTTAATTTCGTTGTACGCTGTATTTGAGTCAGTTTCATTGTATTTCCCTTACGCATTGTCTGTTGATACTGGACGTTTTGCATTGCAGCCAATTAACCCGTAGTACCCGATAAAACAGTAACATAGCAAGGGGACAATAAAGGCTAATTGAATCCCCAGGATGTCAGCTAACATGCCCTGAAATAAGGGCAAAATCGCACCGCCAACAATGGCTAAACACAAAATACCTGAGCCTTGGCTAGTGTGTTGTTTTAAATCTTGTAGTGCCAAACTGAAAATCGTTGGGAACATAATTGAGTTACACAGACCGACCAACAACAAGGCCCACATGGCTACCGTGCCAACACTCATCATGGCTGCAGCCACTAAAATACACGCGCACAGTGCGTTAAATGCTAACACCTTACCTGCATTAATTTTCTGCATCACAGCGGCGCCAATAAAACGGCCGACCATAGCGCCACCAAAGTAATAAGCAATATAATGGGCTGCCTGCGATTCAGACACACCACCAATATGATCTTGAGTTAAAAAGCTAATCAGAAAACTGCCAATACCAACCTCTGCACCGACGTATACAAAAATCCCTACCGCGCCCATCACCAAATGCGGATACTGCCAAGCACTTCCCGTTGCAGAGGTGGTCGATGCCGCATCTTTTTTGCCCAATAGCGGTAGTTTTAGCATCATAAAAATCAATGCCAATGCAAACAATGACAAGGCTAAAATTAAGTAAGGGGTTTGAACGGCACTGGCTTGTTGCTCTACTGATAATCGGCCAATAACTTCACCTACCTCAGTGATGCTCTCATCATGCTCAACCGTTGATAAAATTAACCAACTGCCAAAAAATGGCGCAACTGTTGTACCTAATGAATTAAATGCTTGGGTTAAGGTTAAACGAGACGATGCCGTTTCTGCAGGGCCTAAAACACTGACATAAGGGTTGGCAGATACTTGTAAAATAGTAATGCCTGATGCCAATACAAAAAAGGCAAACAAAAACATATTATAAGAAGCATAACTTGCTGACGGATAAAATAATAAACATCCAATACAGGCAATAACCAGTCCGGTAATAATGCCTTTTTGATAACCAATTTTACCGACTAGCGCACCGGCAGGGATCGACACAACAAAATACGCACCAAAAAAGCAAAATTGCACCAGCATCGCTTGAGTGTAATTAAGGTCGAACATGTTTTTTAGATAAGGGATTAAAATATCATTTAAACAGGTTAAAAAACCCCACATAAAAAATAATGATGTTAACGCCACTAACGCAAAGCGAAAGTTTCCTTGCTGATGAGTTGAATTAACCGGAGTCGATTCGAGTTGAAGCTGCGAAGTCGTCATGACATTCCCTTATTGTTGTTAATAGTTATCTTGGGTTGCAGTACATAACGCCAGTGAACTGGATGCTCTTTGTCATTACCTAAGAGTTAACTCCCCGTAAACGCTAGGCATTTTCCATATCGCTATTCCCACACTTGTGCAAGCAGATGAGGATTCAATATTTAACCAAATCAATTATTGACCTTTGGATAATTAATCACTAATCTCAATGTAAGCGCTTTCATTTTTAACATATCGATAACTGATGTCAACGGTTTTTAAACGCGAGAGCATAATATTTACGGTTAGGACAATGCGACACTAGGCCTTTTATCAGTGTGTTTTAAGCTAATAAGTTAGTAATAAAAAAAGACAAAATTAATCAATACTAAGTGAATTAAAATATGAAAATTATGTTACCAGCCGATTCAAAAATGCATTCAAAAGCGTTCACCTTTGGTGTGGCGACAGCTTCATTTCAAATTGAAGGTGCTGTGGCAACTCGCCTGCCCTGTATTTGGGACACATTTTGTGCGACGCCTGGCAAAATTCGTGATGGGTCTGATGGCTCGCAAGCATGCGAACACGTTAAGTTATGGCGTGAAGATGTCGATCTAATAGAATCGCTAGGTGTCGACGCCTACCGTTTATCGATCTCATGGCCTCGCGTTATGCACAAAGATGGCAGCCTGAATCCACAAGGTGTGCAGTTTTATACCGACTTACTCGATGAACTAAACCGTCGTGGCATTAAAACCTTTGTGACCTTGTACCATTGGGATTTACCACAACATATTGAAGATAATGGTGGTTGGTTAAATCGCGAAACAGCCTATTTATTTGCTGACTATGCCGACAAAATAACCCATGCATTAGGTGACAGAGTTTACTCATATGCCACATTCAACGAACCTTTTTGCAGTTCATACTTAGGTTATGAAATTGGCATTCATGCTCCTGGATTAGCGAAAAAAGCTTATGGCCGTCAATCTGCACACCACTTATTATTGGCTCATGGTTTAGCCATGAAAGTGCTGCAAAAAAACAGCCCTAACAGCCAAAATGGTATCGTGCTTAACTTTACGCCTTGCTATAGCGCCACAGATTCTGCCGCGGATGTTGACGCTGCAAGTAAAGCCGACCAATATTTCAATCAGTGGTACATCAAACCCTTGTTTGACCGCAGCTACCCAGACATTATCAATGACTTTGCCGCAGAAGATGTGCCGGTTATTGAAGCAGGCGACTTTGATATTATTGCTCAACCTATCGACTTTCTAGGCATCAACTTTTATACCCGTGCAGTCTATAAAGCCGACCCAGTTAATGGCTTTAGCCAAGTAGACATGGTCGGCAAACCTAAAACAGACATGGGATGGGAAATTTATCCACAAGCCTTTAGTGATTTATTAACCTCTTTAGATGCACTTTATCCTTTACCACCGATCTACATTACCGAAAACGGTGCGGCAATGGATGATAAATTGTTAAACGGTAAAGTGGATGACCAAAACAGACTCGAATACTATAACGCTCACTTAAATGCGGTAAATAATGCCATTGAACAAGGTGTTAATGTTGTGGGTTATTTTGCTTGGAGTTTGATGGATAACTTTGAGTGGGCAGAAGGTTATTTAAAACGCTTCGGTATTGTCTATGTTGATTATGCAACCCAAGAGCGTACCTTAAAAGCCAGTGCGTACGTGTATAGAGACTTTATTAACGCAAGAACATAATATGTTAACCAGAATAAAGCCGTTATATAAACGGCTTTATTCTATTCAAATAGTTGCATCATTTTAAGCAATAACAACAATAATTGAGGCATGTATGATTAGCACTAGAGAAAAAATAGCTTACGGACTTGGGGACACCGCCAGTAATATTGTGTTTCAAACCGTGATGCTATTTCTAACTTTTTTCTATACCGACATTTTCGGTATTTCGCCTGCATTTGTGGGCACAATGTTTTTAGCTGTTCGCTTAATTGATGCGATAACCGACCCACTAATGGGCGCGCTAGCAGACAGAACCAACACTCGTTGGGGTAAGTTTAGACCTTATCTATTATGGTTTGCCCTTCCCTTTGGCTTTATTAGCGTATTAGCCTTTACTACGCCGGATTTGTCTGAAGACGGTAAAATGATTTATGCCTTCGTCACCTATACCGCATTGATGATGGTGTATACCGCGATTAATATTCCTTATTGTGCATTAGGCGGGGTATTAACGGCGGATCCTAAAGAACGCGTGTCAGTGCAATCGTACCGTTTTGTGTTTGCGATGCTGGGCGGATTATTGGTGTCAGGCCTAACCTTACCTTTGGTGGAGTTTTTAGGTAAAGGCGATCAGGCTAAAGGCTATCAACTGACGATTGCCGCGATGAGCATTTTGGGTGTTGCGATGTTTTTAGCCTGCTTTTGGGGCACCAAAGAGCGTCTACATCCACCTATAGACCAACAAACAAGCTTTAAAAAAGACTTCACCGACATGTTAAAAAATGATCAGTGGCGAGTATTGGCCATTGCAGCAGTCTGTCTATTATCAGGCATGGTATTGCGCACCAGCTTAGCGATTTACTATGTGAAATATTTCTTAAACATGCCTGATTCTATTACCCTTTT
This sequence comes from Shewanella sp. 5S214, assembly GCF_041439795.1. Taxonomy (NCBI): domain Bacteria; kingdom Pseudomonadati; phylum Pseudomonadota; class Gammaproteobacteria; order Alteromonadales; family Shewanellaceae; genus Shewanella; species Shewanella sp. 5S214. The sequence goes on along the minus strand of NZ_JBGOOV010000013.1, from coordinate 40,862 downwards.
CATCACTCTTGGCATGGTTGGTAATATATTCGGTTGTATTTTAGCTCAACCTTTAGCAAAACGTTTTTGTAAAGTAAAAGCCTATATTACCTTGCAACTGCTGGCGGCGGCCATGTGTGTCGTAAGCTACTTTGTGCCAAGCGATCAAGTGATACTGGCCTTTGGGATGTTTGTCATATGGGGCTTTACTTTCAATATGGCTACACCACTGCTTTGGGCAAAAATGGCTGATGTGGTCGACTATGGTCAACATAAAAACGGTGTACGCATTACCGGAATGATTTACTCATCGGTCATATTCTTTATCAAACTTGGGGTTGCTATTGGTGGTGCGGCAGCTGGTTGGTTACTGGCAGGTTATGGTTATCAACCAGATATCATCCAAACTGAACAGACTCAACAAGGAATATTACTTTCATTCACTGTATACCCTGCTATCGGTTCATTGGTAGTGGCCTTTGTTATGCGTTGGTACACCTTGGACAATGAAAAAGTGGACCAAATACACTTAGAATTAAATAGAGAAGTAAAATAAAAGCATGATAGTCTTGGAGTCATGTGCTCCAAGACGGCTTTTAAAAACTAATTATATGGCAACAATTTACGATGTATCCGTAATGGCTGGTGTGTCTCTAGCGACCGTGTCTAGAGTGATGAATAACAACACCAAAGTCAGCGATAAAACCAAACAAAAGGTTCTCGATGCGATGGCCTCTTTAGGCTATCGCCCTAATACTATTGCCCAATCATTAGCCTCAAATTGCTCCAACAGTGTTGGGGTTTTAGTGTCTCAGCTTGACGGTCCTTTTTATGGTCCCATGATGACAGAAATCGAAACCGCCCTTCGAACAGCTAACAAGCACGTGATTATTGCTGCTGGTCATAGCGATGAGAAGCAAGAAAAAGAAGGGGTTGAGTTTTTGATGAGTCGCGGTTGTGATGCTCTTATTTTGGACATTGAGGCGGTATCAGACGATTACTTGATTGAATTGAGTAAAGGCCCAACACCAGTGGTATTTATTAACCGCTATATCGACGCCATTAAAGAACGCTGTGTTTATCTTGAAAATGAACAAGGTGGTTTCATGGCTACCGAGCACATATTATCACTTGGTCATAAAGACATCGCTTACATTTCAGGGCCACTGTTTAAGCTCGACGTACGAGATCGTCTAAAAGGACATAAACGAGCATTGCAACAATACAATATCGATTTTGATGACACCCTTTGCATTGAAAGTGACTTTAAAGAAGCTGGCGGTTGTGAAGCGATGGAGCATTTACTGTCGATGAATAAAACCATCACTGCAGTCGTGTGTGCGAATGATCAAATGGCCTCTGGGGCAATTGCGGTGTGTTTAGAACACGGAATCCGCGTACCCGATGATATTTCATTTATTGGTTACGATAATATTCCATTTCCACAGTACATCTCACCGAAATTATCAACCGTTAACAACCCTATTCACGAAATGGGTAAAATGGCAGCCCTCTGGGTATTACAACAAGTTTATAACGATAAAGCCGTCTTAGTTGAAAGCTCGTTTACACCAGAGCTATTTGTGCGTGAATCAGCTAGAGCAATCAATCAGTAAGAGCCAACCGAACCATTTAGCGGTTAACCTATCCTGCTGCAATGTCGATAACAGACATCCAAAAAAGCCAGATGGTAAGTCCCTCTTCCCATAAGCGGCTGCCCCAAGTCAGTAATCGGTCACGAGTGAGTCAACACTACCTTATGCAGAGGTGATAGTATCTCGTAGCGATTAAAAAGTACTGATACTGACTATCTCACGGTGACGTGCCATCAACCATCTGCTCGCAAAAAAATAATGCAATATGCGCTATAGACTAACAACTTAACCACGCATAAACGCACCTTATGAGTAACGAGATAATAAGCATGGCCATAAAATACCGCAATAGTGAGATTTCAATCGACCTATCCAAGCTATCAGCCGAGCAATGATTAATCAGTTTACCTTTGGATAATATTTTGTCTCCAGCCCCGTGGGACATTCACATGCATCTTAATGACTCATACTTTGGTTATCGATAACACTGAAATAAACCCTAACACCATAAGCAACAACCACATCAATTCACTGTCGCAACATGCAACAAAATATTAACTCGCTAGAAAGTTAGTCTAGAATAACCTTACTTGTTCTCAACAACGGATAAAACCCAACCTAAGTGGTAACAATTCAACCAACAAAAGAAAGCGCTTACATTTTTATTTGAAATGTTCATAAAAAATAAAAAGCTTACTAAACAATAACTAATAAAACAAACCTTGAATAGCTTCTTATTATGGTTAATGAAATGTAATATTTAAAACTTGTTTTTGTTGACGGCGGTCACAATTTACACTAGTTTTATGTAAGCGCTTACATTAGCTGTTTTATAACATAACCATTATAAATAATGACTACAGCGTTGATGGAGAATTAAAAAAACGATTTGCGCCTAACCCGCAATATTGAGAGAAGCAAAATCTAGTCAATGGGGATTTCCTAGATGAAAACAACAAAATTTACAAAAACCAAGCTAGCGACCAGTTTATCGCTAGTGCTTGGTGTAAGCAGTATGTTACCTGCCTACGCAGCTGATGAAGCTGGTGATGAGAATATTGAAGTACTACAAGTTACAGGTATTCGTGGCAGTTTAATTAAATCAATGGACGTTAAACGTTCATCAAGTGGTGTCGTCGACTCTATTTCTGCTGAAGACATTGGTAAGTTTCCAGATACAAACCTAGCAGAATCATTACAACGTATTACTGGTGTATCAATTGACCGTTCTAACGGTGAAGGCAGTAAAGTGTCCGTGCGTGGTTTTGGCCCAGACTACAACTTGATCACCCTCAATGGTCGTCAAATGCCAGTAACGACTGGCTCGCGCTCATTTGATTTTGCCAATATCGCATCTGAAAGTATTAGCGGTGTTGAAGTATATAAAACGAGCTCAGCGTCAAACTCCACTGGTGGTATCGGTTCTACTATCAATATTTTGACTCACAAACCATTTAGCTCTCCTGGATTGAAAGCTACATTTGGGGTAAAAGCTGTTGATGATAAATCAACAGATAAAGGCTCAATGACACCAGAATTGTCCGGTTTATATTCAAATACTTTTGCTGACGACAAATTTGGTATTTCGCTATCGGCCAGTTATCAAGAACGCGAAAGCGGTAACCAACAAGCGCAAGTTGGTACAGGCTGGCGTAGTTTTGCTGGTACAGATGACAACAATAGTCAATGGGGCGGTGTCGCTAAAGACGACACTCAAGTAAACCGTCCTGGTGATGATGATATTTACTCAGTGCCGCAGACAACCGTTTATCGTTTTGAAGAGCAACAACGTACTCGTACCAATGGCCAGTTAGTTTTACAGTACAGCCCAGTAGATAGCATAGTCACCAGCCTAGACTATACCTACATGCGTAACGATATCGACACTCAATCTCATGATGTATCAGCTTGGTTTAACTTTGTACCATCTGAAAACGTGTGGAGTGACGGCCCAGTCGCATCACCGCTCATTTATTCTGAAACTTACGGCTCACCTGTAGACTTGTCGATGGCAGCTGGCGATTTTGGTGTTCGTAACGAGAGTGGCTCATTAGGCTTTAACATTGAATGGCAAGCGACAGATAATTTAAAACTGACTTTCGATGCACATAACTCAACGGCCGAATTTAAACCCAATAACATTTATGGTTCTAGCAACAATTTAAGTACCGCTGCATTTATACGTACCAGCGCGGCTACTGACTTTAGCGGTGATTTACCAGTGCTTGCGGTTGGTGGTGGTAATGCTGTGACTCCTGCAGACATGTTACTTACTGGCTCCAACTTCTCTAATGCACGCAACAAATCTGAAATTGATCAGTATCAGTTTGATGGCGAGTACTTGTTTGAAGACGCAGGTAGTATCGACTTTGGTGTTGAGCTTACTAAGGTCAACAATCACTCTCAGCAAGTTGACGTACAACGTAACGATTGGGGTGGTGTAGGTTCTGCTGGTGATTTCGACGAATCATGGTTCCCAGCCGATACGATTACTGACAAATTTGATGCCAATGGTGGTGACTTCTCACTCGCTGATGGCAACTTTGACATTTTAAATACCATCTTCATGTGGGACTTTGCTGCTGTTCGTGACTTCTCAGCAGCTAATTACACCTCTTCTGTTAGTGGTGATTGTGGTAATGGTTTCTGTCCTTCTACTAATTATGCGGCTCAAACAGACCGTTATACTGAAGAAGAGTCACAAGCTGTTTACGTCCAGTACAACTACGACAACGAAATTGCCGGCATGCCATATGATGTTCACTTTGGTTTGCGTTATGAAAAAACTGACGTGACATCAACAGCTGCAGTTGCGGGCTATGATGGTGCACTTTGGATTGCAGAAACTGAAATAGCACTTGCTGCCACAGGTGAACAAGTATTTGAAACTAAATCGGGTGATTACGACTACTTACTTCCTAGTTTCAACTTCAATATTGAAGTGGTTGAAGATGTGATCTTACGTGCAGCTTATAGCGAAACCATTGGGCGCCCTAACTACACAGATATCCAAGGCGGTACGGTATTAGCAACTCTCGCAAACCGAACTAATGGTGGTGGATCTGCAGGTAACCCGACACTATTACCATTAGAATCGGAAAATATCGACTTCTCGGCAGAGTGGTATTACGCACCGTCAAGCTATGTGTCTGTAGGTTATTTCCGCAAGGATACTGCAAACTTCATTAGCAATGGTATTGTTAAAACGACTAACGGTATTTATAACCCAGCATCTGGCGATTTATATAAAGCTGCAGTGGCAGTAAAGGGTACAACCGAAGCTGGGGCTGTTCGTGATTATATTTTCGCAAACTATGCTGACAATGCTGCGGTAGATGTTGCTAAACAAACTATCGCCGGTAGTGCTGCAAATAATGATGAGCTATTGACCTTCAATATCGATACCCCGTCAAACAGCCCACGTAAGTCGGTGATCGATGGCTGGGAATTTGCTGCGCAACATTTCTTCGGTGAAACGGGTTTTGGTGTCATAGCCAATTATACCTTGGTTAATAGTGATGAAGCCTACAACAACTACTCATTAGCAGACCAATCAGCACTTATCGGCATTAGTGATACCGCTAACGCAGTCTTAGTTTATGAAAACTATGGTTTCCAAGCTCGTGTTGCTTATAACTGGCGTGATGAGTTCTTAAACTCACGTGGTCAGGATACTGGGCCAAACCCTAAGTATACTGAAGCCTACTCACAAATCGATTTGTCTGTTAGTTATGATATCGAATCAGTTGAAGGCTTAACCGTGTTTTTCGAAGGACTTAACATTACAGAAGAGTACGTCCGTGTTCACGGCCGTGCTGAAGAGCAAGTGTTAAACCTGACTGAAACCGGCGCACGTTATAGCTTAGGTGCTCGTTATACCTTCTAAGTGAATAACGTTAGCAATATTGAGCTAAGCACCACTTAGCTCAATGATTTAACCTTATACTATGGTGCCTAACACGCTCAGTGTTAGGTGTTATCCATATAAGTTTCCCTTTTAGGTCGTTGAGGTGCACGTAATTTGTCACCTCTTTTTATTGCAACATATTGAGTAACAAGGACGTTACTATTTTTATGCTGCTTATAAGAACTAAAAACATTGCTAAGAGAAGATGAATAACCAATACGTATTAAGTGGTTACATTTTTCTAAATTCTACTTATGATGAGACTTCAACATAATAAAATCTTCAATAAAAATATTGATAACAACTTAATAATAACAATAGTGCCAAAGGCGTAGGTAGAGATAATGCATAAACCAATCACCCAAATAGTCATTGTTGGTGGCGGTACAGCCGGTTGGATAACCGCTGGATTACTGGCTGCAGAGCATAATGTCGACAAAGGTGTCCTGGCCCACTCTCCTAAGCTCAACATTACCCTTATTGAATCACCAGATGTTGCCACCATTGGCGTAGGAGAAGGCACTTGGCCTTCGATGCGTTCAACTTTAAGCAAAATCGGCATTGATGAAAACCAGTTTATTCGCTGCTGTGACGCAAGCTTTAAGCAAGGTTCAAGATTTATTGATTGGCGCAATGACCCAAGCAAAGATGCCGACAGCAAAGCGCCGACTCAGTCAAACAGCTATTTACACCCTTTTAGCCTACCTCACGGTCACCAAGAACTCGACTTATGCCCATTTTGGTTGCCCCATGCAGATCAAGTCAGCTTTGCTGAGGCGGTCAGTAGTCAAGCAGTGTTGACTCAACTTGGATTAGCGCCCAAAACCATTGCATCAGCGCAATATCATTTTCAAAATAATTACGGCTACCACCTTAATGCTGGCAAATTTAGCCAGATGTTAAGCGAACATTGCACCCAAAAGCTTGGCGTTACTCATATTCGTGATCATGTCAGTCATATTATTAATCATGATAATGGTGATATAGCCAAAGTGATCACTGCAGCACATGGTGAAATCCACGGACAATTATTTATCGACTGTACTGGCACTAAATCACTGTTATTAGGTGAGCATTTACAAGTACCATTTTTATCTCAAAAGTCAGTGTTATTTAATGATAGCGCCCTTGCTGTACAGGTACCTTATGAACAAGCAGACAGCCCTATCGCATCTTGTACTCATTCAACGGCTCAGCAAAATGGCTGGATTTGGGACATAGGCTTGCCGACTCGCAAGGGCGTGGGGTATGTGTATTCATCAAGCCATACTAATGATGCTGACGCCGAGCAAAGCCTATTAACTTATTTAGGGCTTGATAGCGCCACGGCCAACAAACTAACGCCACGAAAATTATCGTTCAATCCAGGCTATAGAGCCAAATGCTGGCAAAATAACTGTATTGCCATTGGCATGGCTGCAGGATTTATCGAACCGCTAGAAGCCTCAGCATTAGCGTTAATTGAATGGACAGCAGCTACCCTAGCCCAACAACTCCCCTCCAATCGCCAAGTGATGGATACGATTGCGGCAAGGGTTAACCAGCGCTATCAACTGCACTGGCAACAAATTATCGACTTTTTAAAGCTGCACTATGTAATAAGTCAACGTGAAGTTGACAGCTATTGGCGCGATCATCGCGATAAGCAATCAATACCCGATAGTCTGCAAGCGCAACTTGAATTATGGCGCTATCAAGTGCCAAACCAACACGATATTAGCTATAAAGAAGCCTTATTTCCGGCTGCCAGTTTTCAATATGTGCTCTATGGCATGGGTTTTAATACTCAATTACCCAGCCATGTAAAACCATCAATGCAACAACAGGCACAGCAACTGTTTAATGATAATCAGCAGCGCACTCAAGTATTAAGTAAAAGCTTACTGAGCAATCGCGATTTGCTAGCCAAAGTCGTGCAGTATGGATTTGCTAAGCTGTAATCTAGATTAACTCAGATGGGTTGCTAGGATGGCAGACAGCTAATATCAAACGACTAACTAAGATCACCTACAATAATCATAACTACATAACGTATTTGAACGAACAAGATAGGACATCAAAATGAGCCAACATGTATTACTAAATAGCATCGATCATAAAGACCTCAAGGTTATCACTACCCGTTCTAGTGCGTTAGGCGATAACCTTTGGTTCGGCTTAACCTTTCCGCAAGAATTTCGTAGCATTCAAGCTCATTACCCTATTTTCTTTCATAAAGACGCTACCACTGGCCAGTTTTATGCGGTGGCATTATTTGGTTTTAAGCAAAATGAGAATCTGTTTTTATCTGACGCTGGTTGGAATGCATCTTATATTCCTCTGAGTGTGCGTCGCCAGCCGTTTTTGATAGGACAACAAACCGTTCAAGAAGATGGCATTGAGCGTCAGCAACGGGTTATTCACATCGATTTAGACCACCCAAGAGTAAGCCATAATGACGGTGAAGCGCTGTTTTTTCCTTATGGTGGTAACACGCCTTTATTAGATGAAGTCGGTGAAATGCTTGAAGCGATTCATCATGGGCTCAGTGACAGTAATCGTTTTATCGACGTATTAATTGAGCATGAGTTACTGGAATCGTTTACCTTAGACCTCGAACTAGACAATGGCCAAAAACATCAAATGATTGGTTTTTATACCATTAATGAAAACACCCTAGCCGCGTTACCTGCAGAAGTGCTAGGCACTTTGCATCAGCAAGGTTATTTACAAGCCATTTATATGGCTCTGGCATCGCAAAGCAAAGTTCGCGAGCTACTTAACCTTAAAAATGCTCAAGGTTAATCGATAATGGTGAGCCACAATACAAATCCAAACCTATCAGAGCCGATACAAGCTCACTCGACACAAGCTGTCGACAGCGTAAGCGGTTGGACCTTAGAGCAAGTGCTCGCTCATATTGAGCATGCAGATAAGCCTATGGTATTTAAAGGCCTATGCCATCACTGGCCTTTAGTCCAAGCGGGTCTTGAGTCAGCAGACAAGGCAATGGATTATCTGTGTCAATTTTATCAAGGCTCGGCGGTGACCGCATATTATCTACCCCACGAGCAACATGGACGGGTATTTTACAATCAAGAGGTTAATGGCTTTAATTACCAAGCAGGTCGCCTGGATTTCAACCAATTATTAAGCCGCTTAAAACAAGAAAATGCCAGCCAAGCACCTGCGGGGATCTACATGGGCTCAACAGACATACACCAATGTCTGCCGGGGCTGGATGAACAAAACAGTTTAGATTTATCGCCAACGCAACCATTGACGAGTATTTGGCTTGGTAACCAAACCAAGGTAGCAGCGCATTTTGATTTTCCACTCAACCTCGCGTGTAACGCTGTGGGGAAACGCACTTTCACCTTATTTCCGCCTGAGCAAATCAGCAATTTATATGTCGGCCCAATGGAATTCGCTCCAGGTGGACAAGACATCAGCATGGTCGATTTTGCAGAACCGGACTTCGAGCGTTTTCCTAAGTTTAAGCAAGCACTTGCGGCATCATTGACCGCACAACTGAATCCGGGTGATGTGTTGTTTATTCCCAGCATGTGGTGGCATCACGTGCGCGGAGTTGACGACTTTAACGTACTCATCACCCATTGGTGGCGCGACACACCAGGCTATTTAGGCAGACCCAACAATGCCCTGCTTCACAGCATGCTAAGCCTTCGATCATTACCTAAAGCACAACGCCAAGCGTGGAAAGCGCTTTTTGAACATTACATTTTTAACCACGACGATATTGATGACAGCCATATACCAGATCAAGCTAAAGGCATGTTAACTAAGCCATTAGATGAACTCAATGCCCGTAAGTTACGCGCAGATTTAATCAACAAATTAAAACGATAATGCTGCGAACAGCAAGACATCAAACAGGACGCTCAAGATGAATAAAACAGTCAAAAAAGTAGTGATTGCCGGTGGTGGTACCGCTGGCTGGATGGCCGCTGCCGCCTTCAGCAAACTATTGGGCAAAAATCTTGATATTGTCTTAGTCGAATCAGATGAAATCGGCACTATTGGTGTCGGTGAAGCTACCATCCCTACCCTGCATATCTTTCATCGTTTACTGGGGTTAAAAGAGCAAGATGTGATGGCTGCTACCAATGCCACCTTTAAACTCGGCATCCAATTTGAAAACTGGCATGATGTTAATAAAGACTATTTGCATTCATTTGGCTTTTTAGGCAAAGACTGCTGGGCCTGTGGTTTTCAGCACTTTTGGCTTAAAGGCCAACAAAAAAACATGGTCAGCGAAATTGGTGATTACTGCACCGAACATTTAGCCGCTCGCCAAGGCCGTTTTGCTGTGCTGCCAAATCAAGATTACAACCATGCTTACCACATGGACTCCAGTCTTTACGCCAAGTTTCTGCGAAAATTTGCTGAGCAACATGGAATGAGGCGCATTGAAGGCAAGATAGCCGATGTTTTGCAACATGAAGACACGGGCAATATTCGCGCATTACAACTTGAAAATGGTGAGTTCATCGAAGGTGATTTATTTATCGATTGTACTGGTTTTAAAGCCTTACTCATTGAGCAAACCTTAAACTCTGGTTTTGAAGACTGGAGTCATTGGTTACCGTGCGACAGTGCTATTGCCGTACAAACCGAAGCAGTGCAAAACCCCATACCTTACACACGTTCAATTGCCCGTGAATCTGGCTGGCAATGGCGCATTCCGTTGCAAACTCGTACTGGTAATGGCTTAGTATTTTGCAGCAAGTACCTCTCTGATGCCGATGCCACCGAACTGTTACTCAACAATATTGAAGGCCAACCAATCAATAAGCCTAGAGTCATTAAGTTCAAAACCGGTACGCGTCGTCAACATTGGAATAAAAACTGTATTGCCATTGGCTTATCGGCGGGATTTTTAGAGCCGTTAGAGTCAACCAGCATTCATATGATCCAACGAAGCATTGTCCGCTTGCTGCAATTGTTCCCATCTCAAGGGATAATTCAAGCCGACATTGATGAATTTAATCAACAAACCAAGATTGAATTAGACAACATTCGCGACTTTATTATTTTGCATTACAAAGTCACTGACCGTGAAGACAGCCGCTTTTGGCGTTATTGCAAAAACATGCCGATCCCAACGTCATTACAACATCGTATCGACATGTTTAGCCAATCAGGCAAAGTCTACAAATACGGCAGTGAGCTGTTTGGTGAGAGCTCATGGATCCAAGTTATGATGGGCCAAGGTCTACAACCTAGAGAGTACCATCCAATTGTCGACATGATGGACGATGCTGAATTACAGAGCTTTTTAAACAGTATTAAAGCCACCGTAAAACGCAAAGTTGATACCTTGCCTGTACACCATGATTTTGTGCAGCATTATTGTAAATCAACGGCGATGCAGGGCTAATCCTGATGTCTGTATCAGCAACAACCAAGCCCATTATCAAGGTCAATCATATTGCACCGCAGGTGCAATTGATTGGCCAACAACAAACACCTGTGATTGTGATTGATAATTTTGCTGAAGATATCGCTCAGTTGATCGCTATTGCGGTCAATGACAGCACATTCCGTCAAGATAAAGGCTCATACTACCCAGGATGTCGTACATCATTGCCCAAGCAATATGTTATCGAGGTTCTCAATGCGCTGTACAAACTGATCTACGACGTTTATCGCATTCCAGCATCATTACGATTAAAGCCGCAGCAATATGTCTATTCATTAATCGACAAACAGCCAGAAACCTTGGCTCCACTGCAATGTTTGCCTCACTTCGATGCGACAAACCCGCATTACTTTGCCATTTTGCATTATCTTAACGATGGTCCACATGGCAACACAGGCTTTTTTAGGCATAACCTCACCGATCTGGAGCGGATAACGGCGGAAAATATCGAAGACTATTTTACCAAAGCGCAGCCGTTTCTCGACAGAAAAACCCAAACACCAGCCAGTTACTTTGTTGCCAGCGACGAGCATTACAGCTTGTATCATCAAATTGAATATCGCCCAAATCGCCTAGTGATTTACCCCGGTAACTTATTACATTCAACCATAGTAAACCCACAAACTGACATTGATGCAAATCCTAGTTCAGGTCGGCTCACCACTAATATTTTTATAAATTTTCAATAACATAAGGAACACGTTATGGTTAATCCTCTTGGGATAATAATGCCTATTCGCCATAAAAATAAGCCACAAAACAGTGCGTCTAGCACCACCTTAAGCCCTCTTTATAGCGCCCTGTTGATGTGCAGTTTTGTCACCATCAGTCCAGCAGCGCTTGCCGAACACCCTAATATTACGCCTGAAACACTGCATGCATTAACAGTATTGTCCGATAGCGAGAAGTTGCGTATTGGCGATCGTATCAGCCAAGTCGAAGACGAGGTTAACCGCTTATTACCGCAGCTTACATTGGCTGAAAAAGTGTCATTAGTACATGCTGCGGGCAAGTTTCACATCCCAGCCATTGAACGTTTAGGAATACATGAAATGTGGATGTCTGACGGCCCACACGGCGTGCGTTATGAAATTGACCGAAATTCATGGGCACCTGCTGGCTGGACTAACGATTATTCCACTTATTTACCCCCATTAACCGCAGTAGCCGCCAGCTGGGACCCAAACATGGCCAGCCTGCACGGCAATATTTTAGGTGCAGAGGCGCGTCATCGTAATAAAGACCTTATTCTCGGTCCTGGTGTTAACCTAGCAAGATTGCCATTGTATGGGCGTAACTTTGAATACATGGGAGAAGACCCATTTTTAGTTGCCAGTCTAGTGGTACCTGAAGTGCTTGCGATTCAAGCTAATGATGTCGGTGCAACCGTAAAACATTATGCGTTAAATACTCAAGAGCTCAACCGCACTGGAGTGAATGCCAAACCTGATGAACGCACACTTCGTGAAGTGTATTTACCTGCATTTGAAGCGGCAGTAAAACAAGCCAATGTCCATTCTATTATGGGCTCATATAACGAGTTTCGCGGCACGAATGCCAACCAAAGCGCACATTTAGTTAATACAATATTAAAAGGCGAATGGGGTTTTCAAGGGGTGTTATTAACTGACTGGAATGTCGACATAAACACTTATGATGCTGCAATGAACGGTCTTGATATTGAGATGGGCACCGATGTCGCTGATTTTGACGACTACTTTTTTGCCAAGCCATTACTGGAAATGATTAATGCAGGCAAAATCCCAGTAGCGGTGTTAGATGACAAAGTTCGTCGTATTTTACGATTAGAACTCAGTATCGGCATGATGGATAAGCAGCGCCTATCGGGCGAGCGTAATACTCAGGCACATCGTGATGATGCTCGCACTATTGCAGCCAATGGTATAGTGCTACTCAAAAATGACAGCAATATCCTGCCATTGAACGCCAACAAACTTAAACGAGTATTAGTCTTAGGCCCCAATGCCGACAAGCGTCATGGCTTTGGTGGAGGTTCATCCGAGGTTAAAACCTTATATGAAATTAGCCCGCTAGAGGGATTAAAAGCCAAACTAGGTAACAAGGTTGATATTACCCTAATGCGAGCTGCCAGCAGCAAGTTTATGCCTATTCCTAATGACTATCTCACTACTCGTCATTGGACTGGCACCCCGTCTTGGCAAATTAACTATTATAGTGATAAAGCAATGACCAAGCTTGCCAGTGAATCTTGGATTGCCGATCCGCAGTTTGATGCAAAAGGCCAACGTCAATTTGTGGAGATAAAAGCCAACCTTAAACCAATCGAAAGCGGCAGCCATAGCTTTAATATCAAAGCAGACGGAAACATTGCTCTATTTATCAATGATAAACCTTTATTAACCTCAACCACGGCACAGTCAGATAGCATCATCACTAAAGCAATAAAGTTAACAGCAGGCGAAACCTATGCAGTTAGCTTACGCTATCAGGGCGACCAACAAGCCACCTTGGGCTGGGAAACACCCAACAGCTTGTACAATAGCGAAAAAGAATATTTAGCCGCGGCGAAGAAGGCTGATGCAGTATTTTATTTTGCAGGCTTAAGCCATGCCGATGACCGAGAATCAATTGATCGTCCAGACATGATCTTACCCGGTCAGCAAGATGAGGTTATTGCCAAGCTGCTGAAAGCGAATCCCAACACAATCGTGTTTATGATTGGCGGTTCGGCGGTTGAAATGCCATGGGCCGATAGCGCAAGTACGCTTGTGTGGGGCTGGTATGGTGGTATGGAAGCAGGCAACGCCTATGCCGACATGTTATTTGGGGATACTAATCCTAGCGGTAAAATGCCGATAACCTTGCCTAAAAAACTCATCGATACCGCACCTATTGCGTTAAATGATTACAATGCAACTGAGTCATTATATTCCGAAGGTGTGTTTATTGGTTATCGCTGGTTTGAGCAACAAAAAATTAAGCCTTTGTTTGCTTTTGGTCATGGTTTGTCTTACAGCAAATTTAGTTACCAAAACATTAGCCTATCAAGTGCGAGTATTGCAGGCGACGACACCATCACAGTCAAAGTCGATATTACTAACACCAGTAAAGTCGATGGTGCAGAAGTGGCTCAACTGTATTTACACGATGTCAAAGCCAGCGTCCCACGCCCCATTAAAGAGCTAAAAGGTTTTGATAAACTGTGGTTAAAAGCTGGCGAAACTAAAACAGCTAGCTTTACCTTAACTCAACGTGATTTATCATTTTGGGACGTTAACACCAATGATTGGCTAGCAGAATTTGGCACATTTGAAGTGATGATTGGCGCATCGGTTGCAGACATACGCTTACGTAAAACCTTTGAGTATCAGCAAGTAAAATAAATCATTATGTTCAAAAGATCTAACGAAAAATGGCTTAATGTAATCAACATTAAGCCATTTTTATAACGTTACATTCTCAATTCAATCTCGTGTTAAACAACCTTAAATCGAGCCACTTCTGAGCGTAATGATTGACACACTGAAGCTGTTTTTAGCGCAATTTGTTGGTTTTCAGCAATCACATCATTGCAATGACGGGTTTTATCAGATAACTCAGTTAGATTACGATTAATCTCCTCGGTTACATGGGTTTGTTGTTCAGTGGCCGCGGCGGTATGTGTCGACATATCGGTCACTTTGGCTGTGGCTTGCAAAATTAAATCAAGGGAAATTCGTGTTTGTGAAGATAACTCGACCGTAGTCGCGGTTAAACTCGCACCCGCTTCAATGGTATGAACGGCATCGTTAACACCACGTTGCAGCTGCTCAATCATATTCTGAATATCTTGAATTGACCGTTCTGTTCGGCTGGCCAAGGTTCGTACCTCATCAGCAACCACCGCAAATCCACGGCCTTGCTCACCAGCGCGAGCCGCTTCAATTGCCGCATTTAACGCCAGCAAGTTAGTTTGCTCTGCAATACCGCGGATCACATCAAGAACCGACGCAATTTGTGACGAATTAGTCGACAAGGCTTGAATAACCACCACAGCATTTTGAACAGACGTCGACAGTTGTTGAATATTATCGATAGACAACGACAGAATGCGTTTACCTTCAACCGTCTGATCATTCACATTATTAATTTCAGATGCGGTATCCAATGCATTTTTAGCCACTTCACGAACCGCTGAGCTCATTTGATTGACGGCGGTAACAATACTATCCACTGAATAATGCTGTTCTTGGCTAATTTGGCTGGCAGTTGCAGCATTGCCCGCTAGCTGTCCAATACTGGTATTAACCTCATTAGACTGTTTATCGATAGCGATAATCATTTGCTGTAAATGATCAATAAAATGATTAAATGTTGTGGCCAGCTCGCCAATTTCATCATGTTGCCTAATGATTAATCGACGGGTTAAATCACCATCACCTCGACTAATATCAGTGATACGATCGTTCACATCATTAATTCTATCCACCACCACTTTAGGGCCGTAATAAGCCAAGAAGATAGTCAAAATAATCAGAATGCCAGACACTGTAAATAATATTGTTAGCTGATTTTTTGCTGTTTGAGTATTATTTTGGTCGATTAATTTAACTTGCTCATCGGCACGCTCGCCGGCCGTATTATAAATATCACGCAATCTTGAAAACTCAGATAAAGACACGTCCTTATAACGTTGTTTTGCAGTGGAATAGTCTCCCGCTTTAACTGCACTGATTACCGACGACGAGGCCGTAAACCATTTGTCATATTGAGTATCAAAGCCGTTGAGCCCACTTACCACATCTGGGTAAAGTGTTAACAGACGGCTAAATTCGGCAACTCGCTGCTTAGCTTGATCGGCATTCTCTTGCCAATTACTGATTTGATCATCTCTTTGCTGCGCACTTAGTTCACTACTAATCAAAAGAACTTCACTTAAATGAGCTTGATATAAATCGCGATCACCATTGATAATGCTTGAAATAGCAGGATTAAATTGACGACTGAGCTCATGGATCTGCTCTAGTTGATTTTGACTCTGAGTGGCATTAGTAATGGCCATAATGGCTAAAGCTACTGCAAATATAATGAATATCAATGAGAATTTAGCGCGAATAGTGCTAAACATAGCAACCTCCGATGAATGTTGTAATTTAGGTATTTTTATTATTTGTGATTAAACAACAAATTTATCAATCTATAATGGCTAACGCTTATTCCCCATTCAAACACCGGCCTTAGTGTCAATAAATGTCATCAATAACTCACTTAACTGCTGTGCTTCGATTATGTTTTCCGACTCGGTCAATAAATGTATAACACATTCTGCCGTACATAATCCTCCTTCTATTTGGTTTCGCCTCAGTGGGTATATCGACTTGGGCGAATTAATTAATAACACTTTAGGTAGTGCTTTGAGATATGGACTTTGATTAAACATCTTGCGAGCTTCTTGCCAAGTTGCATCGATAAGCACTAAATATAATAGTCTTTGAGATATCTCGCATACTTTTTGCGAAATATTTTTATCATCACTGGGGAAAACCAACCCCACCTTACCAGCTGCAATCAAACGTAATAATTCAGCATCAGGCTGTTTACGGTGCCACTCAACCACACGAGCGCGCTCGCCTAACACCTGAGACACTAACTTGCCCGTATTATTGGCTCGCAACATTTCGCGAGGATGAGTTAACAAAATAATATTCACAACAATACTCAACTGAACAAATGATTAATTTAATTTCGCAATGTAACACAGATGCAAAAACGATAGAATAAACCTAAGTGAGATAAAAAAATCAATAAAAATTAGATGGATACTTTAGCGTTAACCTGTTCATTACCTGCATCACTTTACGCTATAATCGCAAAAATATTTTGCTAAGTTATCCTGTCCCTTAATATGAGTTGAACTGAGATAATGCTATTACAACAAGTTATCGCGCTGTTTTTCACTATGCTCATTTTAGCCATAGTGCCAGGTCCGGCTGTATTTGCGGTGGTATCGCGATCATTTTCGAATGGATTTAATCATGGTACTGCCATTACCTTTGGTGTATTGCTGGGGGATTTTATTTATATCCTATTAGCACTGTTTGGGTTATCGGCAATAGCTAACGCCATGGGGCCAACATTTGAGCTAATAAAATACGCTAGTGCGCTGTATTTATGCTGGCTTGGCATCAGTATGCTGCGAAACACAGCAAAGGGTGTTCAGTTAGCCACCACGCCCAAGGTCAGTCAGCTTAAAAATATCATCACCGGCACAGCAATTGCGCTAGGCAATCCTAAAGCCTTAATATTTTACGTCAGTTTCTTCCCTGCCTTTGTGCCGATGAACCAAGTAGATGTGACCGATGTTATTATCATACTGGCTACTGCAACCCTGGCTTTTGGTTCTGTTAATCTGACTTATGCTTATTTAGCCTCTAGTGCAAAGCATGTATTTACCTCACCCAATGCGGTCACCATAATCAATCGAACCGCAGGCAGTATTATGTTGATTGCTGGCATATTGATCGTGTTAAATATTTAGGATGTTGCAATGAGCGCAGTACGCTTTACTCCCCTTACATTAGTCAATGGATTAACCTTAAAAAATCGTGTTGTGGTACCTCCAATGGCATCCCAAACGGCAGACAATAATGGTTTAGCCACCGAGAAAACCTTTAGCCATTATCAAGGCTTAGCACAATCTGGTGCGGGCTTAGTGATGGTAGAGTATAGCCATGTCAATCTAGCTGGTCGCAGCGAAGCAAATCAGCTTGGCGCCCATGATGACGCCTGTTTACCTGGACTGAGTCAAATTGCCAAGCTATTACACCAAATGGATGTTAAAACAGGCTTACAGATTACCCATTGCGGCGGCAAAGACAGTGCTGCTATTAGCACCGATATTATGGGTCCTTCTGGCATTGTAGTGCCAGCATACGATCGTGTATTACCCACACCGCGCGCCATGACACAGGATGATATCGCAATATGGCAGCAAGACTTCGTCAATAGCGCTATTCGTGCCGACAAAGCGGGATTTGATTTAGTCGAAATCCATTGTGCTCATGGTTATGGTATCAATCAGTGGTTATCGCCGCTAACCAATCAACGTACAGACCAATACGGTGGCAGTGTTAAAAATCGTGCCAGAATCTTGCTAGAGATGGTCAGTCAGATAAAACAAGCCGCGCCTAGATTAGCCATAATGACCCGTATTCCCGGTCAAGATGGTTACCCAGGAGGCCTATCCCACAGCGATATGGGCCAAGTGAGCCAGTGGTTAGTTGATGCGGGCGTGGAAATACTCAATGTGTCGTCAGGCATTGGCGGTTGGAACAGACCTAAAGATATCCGCGGCGAAGGCTTTTTAGTTGCCGATGCTGCGCCATTAACAGGTAAAACTGCTGCTGCGGTCATTGGTGTTGGCGGCATTGAAACCCTTGATTACATTGAGACCATTTTAACGAACAAGCAAGTAGATCTGGTGGCAGTTGGCCGCGCCATTTTGGCAGGGCCAACTGATTTTGCAACACGTGTGATGGTTAACAATTAATCATGATGTAAAGTCCATCATGGCTCAACGTCATAGTAGCCGATATGAAATCATCATCTATAGTCTAAGCTTGAGTAGTAAAAAAGGCCCGAATAACGCGTTATTCGGGCCTTTTTAATTCTAGGACAGACATTACTTGCCGATTGTTTGCAGCTTTTGTAGATAATCCGCTTTGCTGAGTAAGGCGATGACTTCTGCCGGTTCTAACCATGATTCCAATTGCGATAAGCTTTCAGCATGCTCCAATTTCCACTCGGCAATGATCCTCGGAGCATAAAACAACGGTTTTTGCTCATCTAAGTCAGGTAACTGAGCAAGGTGCCATGTAAATAACTGTGGATTATTCACCAGTCGACTGAACGGATGCATGTGTTGTAGATGTGGCATTTTAGCTAGGTTGGCTTTCAATTCAACCAGAATGTGAACTGGCTTCTTTTCTTCTGGCGCTCGCAGTAACCCAATGGTTTTAATCCATTTCGTGCGCCGCGCGCCGCCGCTCAACCATGAAAGTGGGATCGATAACATTAACCCTATGGTGATCGGTAATAACCAGTAAAACAATTCCTTACTTAGCAACATTGCAGTCAAAGCAAGTACAACACCAAACACAGTATGGCCAAGATGTGCACGCATCACTGGTATCCAGCTCAATGCGCCGTCATCTCTTGATTGGGGCATCCAGCCGCTGTCTTTACCTCGAAATATAGATAACACCACGCCAAACTGCGACACCATCAGAATTGGCGCATACAGAGCAGACATTACCATTTCGAATAAGGTACTCAAGGTTAACAAGATTGGGCCACCAAATCTTAAGCACCGAGGAATATTAATCATCGCAGCAAACCAGCCAAAGGCTTTGGGGGCCAATACAATTGCCATTGAAACCACAAACAGACTTAACGCGCGCTCAGAGTCAAACACTGGCCAGGTTGGAAACAGCGATGGATTAGCAAAATACTCAGGGCGAATAAAAGCCGCCTGAACGGCAATCGCCAGCCCCACCATAATTAACGCTAACCAAAAAATGGCACTTAGGTAAGACATGACCCCAGACAAAAGATGCAACCGGGTTGGCAAGGAAAACCCTCGGGCGAACATAAATGCCGAATGCTGTAAGTTGCCCTGACACCAGCGTCGATCGCGGATCATCACATCAAGTAACGAAGGAGGGGCTTCTTCAAATGAAGCCTCAATATCGGTATCAAAACGTACCCCCCACCCCGCACGGCGCAGCAGCGCCGCTTCAATAAAATCATGACTTAATACATGGCCGCCAAAAGGTGCTTTACCGGGCAGAATAGGCAAATGACAGGCTTCAGCAAAGGCTCTAGTGCGAATGATGGCATTGTGTCCCCAAAAATTTGAAGACAAACCATGCCAGGCTGACAAGCCCGCAGCATAGATGGGACCAAAACATTGATTAGCAAACTGTTGTAGCCTGCTGTATAGGGTATTGGCGAAAACAAGTGTCGGCAAGGTTTGAATAAGGCCGACACCAGGCGCAGCGGCCAAACGACGTGACAGTGTCACCATCGACTTTGCGCTCATGATGCTGTCAGCATCAAGCACTATCATGGCTTCATAATCACCGCCCCAACGTTGCACCCAGTCACCGATGTTACCGGCTTTACGTTCACTGTTTTGGTGACGACGACGATAATACACTGGACACTCTGGTTGATATTTATTGATAAGTGCTAAAAAGGTAGCCTCTTCAGCAATCCAAGCATTAGCTCGATTAGTATCACTGAGAATGAAGAAAGCATACTTGCCTGGCGCTGTAGCAATGAGATCTGCACTCATGGCTTCAATTGTAGCCCTAATGCGCAGCGGATCTTCATTATAAATCGGCAGTAAAATAGCCGTTTTAAAGCTGGGGTCTATTTCGCTCTCTTTTACTA
Organism: Shewanella sp. 5S214; assembly: GCF_041439795.1. Classification (NCBI taxonomy): domain Bacteria; kingdom Pseudomonadati; phylum Pseudomonadota; class Gammaproteobacteria; order Alteromonadales; family Shewanellaceae; genus Shewanella; species Shewanella sp. 5S214. Next base: position 20,545 of record NZ_JBGOOV010000013.1, on the reverse strand, counting down.
ACCGCGGCTTGAGATGCAATAGAAAACCCAATAAGGCCTGCGAGAAAGCAAAAGCAACCCAAAGAAAGTTAATACTAAACAACACTAAAAAGACTATCTGTAAATTGGTAATGTTATTGGTGTTTAGCACCAAATACATTTCCCTTATACCGTAAGTAGATAAGCCCGCAGTGACCATAAACACAAATAATTGGGCAACAAACGTGCGAAGTCTAAACAACATAGTCTGTTGACTGGAATTCAATCGATGACCAGCCTCAGAAACTTCATGACGATTCATAACCAATGGCGATTCGTCAGGCAAGGCTCGTTTACGATGATTTTTTTCGGTCATTGCCGCCGACAAAGCATTATCTTGTTGTATCATAATGGCCAGTCCTCCGACGTAAATCGATACAACCACGTCATGCCAAGCGGTTTATCGTTATTCCTCAGCTGTACACGCAATTCAGCTACATCGGCATCTTCTGGATCAAAAGTAACAAACACTCTTGCACCATCAACATTAGGATTGGGCTCAATACGGGCCTCTAAAATCGCGCCACTACTGATACTCGCATCAACGCTAATGTTGCTAACATCATTTGCACTAAGATGGCTATAATCGATAACGATCTCGTTTTTATCGGTAAATAACTTACGACCACCAGCCGTTCGAACGACTTTAACTTTGCCCTCAGTTTTGGGAATATTATCTACCCAAGTGAGTTGGTATGAATATGCAAATGGCTGATCTTTTTTCAATCCATTTTCTGGTTTCCAATAAGCAACAATATTGTCATTGGCCTCCGAATCCGATGGGATCTCAACCAGTTCTACTCTGCCTTTACCCCAATCACCTGTTGGTTCAACCCAGGCAGATGGACGTTGATGATATTTGGCTTCAAGATCTTGATAGTAATCAACTTGTCGATGTGGCTGCATCAGACCAAAGCCCTTAGGATTTTCGTCCATGAAAGAACTCACCTGCAATCCCCGTGGATTATTCAGTGGTCGCCAAATTTTCTCACGATTACCTTTCTCCATCAGCAAGCCTTCAGAGTCATGCACCGCTGGACGGTAATCTGCTGTGTCAGCACGGTCTATACCGCCATGCATAAACATTGATGTTAACGGCGCCAGACCCACATTTTGCACATCTCGCCTTGGGAAAAGCATTACATCGACCCCCATTCGAGTTGGATCGCCAGGGTAAATCGCAAAACGATAGGCGCCGGTTACACTAACACTGTCTAGCAACGCATGAACCACTATCGCCTTTTGGTGGCTTGATGGACGTTCGATCCAGAATTTTTTAAACAGCGGATATTCTTCGCCTTTAGGATCGGCAACATTAATGGCTAGTCCACGGGTCGACAAACCATAAGCTTGCCCTTTAGATACTCCCCGAAAATAACTGGCCCCCTGAAACACTAAGAACTCATCTTTATAATCATCGCGATTAATGGGGTAATGCAGACGAAAGCCGGCATATTTGCCGACTTGTTGCAGTAACTGACCAATTGACTCATCTGGCACTCTAAATGATGATTCAGACACGGCAACCGGAAATGATTTACCGTTTTCGACCACATCAATGTCGACTAACTGTTTATAGATATAGCCAGGCGCAAATAGTTGTATAGAAAAAGGTGTGGGTGCATTGCCCCAAATAGCGGCATCTTGCTGGAAATTAATTTGGCGATAGGTGGAATAATCTATTTTAGTCAGCGCTTCAGGGGCTTGTTTAGGTTCAATAAAAGGTTTCTGCGACAATTTACGTGCAATCTCGACGACTGTGTCATGGGAGAAGGCCTTACCATCCGTTTTGGGTATTGTTGTCTGAGCGTTAACAAGGTTTGTCCATGAGACGAGTAACACAAATACGACAAGGTTAAGAAAACCTTTGACAGACAATTGGTCATAAATCCTTTGTTTAACCGGTGAATCGCAAAACAGATTCAAAGTCCTTAACATATAAAACTCCTTAATTGAGCATTCACAAAATAACATCACAATATCGCACTAGTAACTGAACTGACCCTCTGCTATTAATCGGAAATAATGTTGATCGAGGTAGGCGTTAATCGAAGATCATTGATATCGGCTTAACCTCAGATTGGGTTAAGCAATGGGATAAACGAGCCAAATTTGAATATGGGTTTTACTCATCACAATGTCAGGACAAAGGACGACTTGATATCCGATATTATCCCGATTTAAGGTTCCTTGTTTGTACTGGGTTTATCACGACAACATGGGCTCAGCTTTGCAAGAGAGTGAAACCAAGTCGTTTGAACATAAACTTCTATTTATTAATAGTAGAGCTTCTAGTTATTAATAGCAGAAAAACTTAATCGTTTTATGTATTTCCCCTACAATATGAATCATCTTTAATACTCCAACGGTATTTGGCTTAACGATAAAGCCCGTCTTTCCACCAGCAATCGCGATTATCTGTAATATGCCATCAGGCAAATGCAATCGACTATGCTATAAGTGTTCCAGGTAAATAAATTGACCTAATAAAATGAGTAAGCTGAGAGGAACAGAGTTGAAGTGATGGCTTTGGGATCATGGCTCAATAAAGCCAAAAGGAGTGACAAAATAAACGGTCATTGGATCACAGCGTGCTGATCAGGGCGTTAATCTAAGGCTACTTTTAAGCATGAGTTAACGCCCATATCGATTAGAGCAAACATGATATGGACATAGGCAAAATGCACTTAAATCAGGTCTGACGATATTGAGATAATACCTTTAAAAATAAGCGGATAACGCCTTACCCTCTGACCAATATCATCACTCATCACTTGTCGATACAAACGTTCAATGTCGTCATCATCTTCAAACACTAACAACAATCTGTCGATTGCCGTATGCAGACCTTTCTTCAAGTATGGCTGAGCCTGAAACTCAGCAATATTGTGTCTCACAATCGCTATTTTTTCAGGATGAAGCCGAAGCTCGGCAAACACTTGCTCAAAATACGCCATATGTTGAACAGGTGTCGCCCGATTTGAGCGCCGTTGTCTTGGCTGCGACGAACCTCGTTTAAAGTACACTGCTGGCAATGACGTTACCTCATTAACCATATGTTATTCAATTAACTTCACCGTGAGTTAACTCAATAGAGCCAATAAATCATTGGCACTGCCCTGCCATGGACCTTGAGTGCCATCCGATAAAATACTGTCCGCTAAACCTTGCTTATGCTGCTGCATTTCTTGAATTTTCTCTTCAACAGTCCCTTGGGCAATCAGCTTATACACAAAGACCGGATTTAACTGACCAATACGATGGGCACGATCAGTTGCTTGCCTTTCTGCGGCTGGGTTCCACCAAGGATCAAAGTGAATAACGGTATCCGCAGTGGTTAAATTAAGCCCGGTGCCACCAGCTTTTAAACTGATCAAAAACACTGAGTTGCCGCCTTCTTGAAACGCATCAATCTGGGTTTGACGGTCGCGTGTTTGCCCTGTCAGCTTACTGTAAGTAATCGCCAAGCGTTTTAACTCATCTTCAATCAGCGCTAACATGCCAGTAAATTGGCTAAAGATAAGAATTTTACGGCCATCTTCAATCATGTCAGGCAGGTTTTGGATAAGCCAAGTCATTTTAGCGTTATCTTTTACTTGCTGAGCTTGTTCAAGCTTAACTAAACGAGGGTCGCAACAGGCTTGGCGAAGCTTGAGTAACGCATCTAAAAACTCAATATGGCTGCTCGATACGCCTTTTTTAGCAAACAACTCACGCAATTTTTTCTCCATCACTAAGCGGATAGATTCATATAAATTACGTTGGTCTTTTTCAAGCTCCAAGGTTTGGATAATCACCGTTTTTTCAGGTAACTCAGATACCACTTCCTGTTTAGTGCGTCGCAGCATAAAGGGCGCAATACGCTGGCTCAGTAACAAGGATTTTTCGACATCAGCCTGCTTTTCAATCGGACCTCGAAACTGTTTATTAAAGTAAGTATGCTGACCTAATAGACCTGGTAAACAAAAATCCATCAACGATTTTAATTCGCCTAAATGATTTTCAAGTGGCGTACCTGATAAGCACAAGCGGAACTTGCCTTTGAGGGTTTTAATGACTTGAGTAACTTTGGCTTGGGCATTTTTAATCTGTTGTGCTTCATCCAAAATAATGTGTTCAAACACATATTCACAGTAAATCGCTTCATCACGCAACATTAAAGGATAAGTGGTCACGACCACATCAAACTGGTTAATTTGGTCTAATAATGGTTGGCGTTTATTACCGTGGATCACCACGACATTAAGCGATGGTGCAAACTTGTTGGCTTCTTTTAACCAGTTACCAACTAAACTGGTCGGGCAGACAATTAAACTGGTGCGATGTTCAGTCGCTTCTTGTTTAGCTTTGAGTAGAAATGCCAAAGCTTGAACTGTTTTACCAAGGCCCATGTCATCGGCTAAAATGCCGCCCAGTTGATATTCCTTGAGGAAACACAACCAATCAAAACCCTGTTTTTGGTAATCACGTAATGTCGCATGTAAACCATTGGGTAATTCAACCGGAACAACCCCTTTAAACTCAGCCAGTTTCGTGGCTAAGTTGCGCACTCGCTCGCCATTAAGCAAACGCACATCGCTAGCAGACAAATCATTTAAAATATGTGCACGGTTACGAGGTATTGCAATTACATCACCAGAATGGCGGTTAAATAACTCTTGGATAATGCTGATCAGTGGCTTAATGGTTTTGGCTTTAATTTTAATAAAGCCGCCATTAGGACCAGGTAACAGCAATTCATCGTCATCTGCTGGTTCACCATTTTGTTGTAACCAACGAGCAACTAAAGCCAATAACGGTACACTCTGCCCATCAATGTCGGCACTGAGTGATAACGAAAACCAACCCGACTCATCATCGTCAACCAAGTCGACATCAAGTTGTGCATCAGTAATTTGTAAGTCAAAATCATCATCAAAGTGAATGTCCATGCCCAATGCACTTAACGCATCAAGACCATCACTGGTCAACTCAGACCATTCAAAAATAGACTCAGGTAATAAACCGACACTGACATAATAGGGTTTATGTGAACTAACTAAGACTGGATCGGGCTCAAGCGTCACTAAGCCAATATCGGTTAATGATTGCAGCGCAGCTAATTCATGATCTACCTGTCGATGCACTTGATATTGCACCTGATCCTTTTTAACTAAGCTAATCCGTTCTGGCTTAGTCGAGGCATTGAAAGTAATTTCACCATAACAATGATCGACTCGAATAACCGGTTGCATGATCTGACTGCTGCTGAAAAACTCACGCGTAAAGGTTAAACGTGTAACCAGTTCCGCGGTTATCTCGCAAAAATCAATCTCGCTTGGAACAGGCACGGTTTTAGGTGAAAAATGTTGCAGCATTTTATGGCTAATCGCATCAACTTGAGCCAATGGCACCGGCGGCATATGCTGTAACAAACTGAGTTTTTTCACAGGTAAATCTGTGTCTATTCGGCCTAAATGCAAATAGTCTAGTTCCACATACAAAGGGGGCTCGGTGGCAATAAACTCCCAATTTTCAAGCCCAGGCATGCGCATTTGCATTTGAGTATGTTTTTTATCTATCTCACACCAGATAAACTCTGGGGTAATGGCTTTGGCCCAGGTCAATGGAGTGCGATTTTCTTCCCAAAAACACACTTCGGCGGCAAGCATTTTTGTCAGGGCTAAAAATGAAATTTCGCCATCGATATAAATTTTTGAGCCTTGATTATTAGATGATAATAGCAAGCTAATAATTTGTTTATCTTCAGGATCTATCCACCAAGGCATGCTATAACGAATATCGGCTAATGCCAGCTTACTGCCTTTATTATATTGATCTTTTTTATTTAATTTACTGCGTTTGAATTCGACAAATATGCCGTGAGGATCATTAGATAACACATAGATAATGCGGTCTTTTTCTTCCTCTTCATCTTCAAATTCTGCTACCGTTTTTTGTTCATCAAGTTGGCGTAACCATTGATGAATGCGCTGTTCTTCAACCGGTTTTTTATCCACCAGTGCCAGCATAGCTGCAGCAACGTGTTTACAATTGGTTCTGACCGGACAAGTACAATGAGATCGCATCACAATTTTGTGATTAACGTTGACTAGGGTAATTTCTTGACGATAAGGCTCGGCAGCAGATCCCTCTACATAGGCCTCAATATCATGGTTGTTACTGCTGGCAGTAACTTCGAGTACCCGGCCTTGGATCAAATAGTTTTGCGCTTTTTGAATTTGCGTGGCCGAAAACAGTTTCGCAATCATCTCTAATGAAAGCTTAATGGGAAGATTAAACAGTTTCGCCGACATCAATATACCTAATAAAACCGCAGCAAAATAAACACTGGCTGCTGATAAAAAAGTTAACTTGCCATTCTATGGAAGAAAGCGGGCAATATCTAGGCTTAGCTGGTGTTTCGGACAAAAAACTCGTTCAAACACACTATATTATTGAGATTACGCACTCAGCGTTGCTATCAATACACAGATACAGCAGCAAACCGAATCATCATACGAATTAACCCGTAAAAAAGTTTTACTTATGTTTGCGACAAATGAGCAAAACCAGTGGCAAACTGGTTTTATGCGACCATTGTTATAATACTGTGCCATTAAACGGCAATTGAGACGAGCAATAACCTAGAGGTTTTTTAACGGGTAACGTATCGCCAATCAATATGAACCATCAGTATTGGCTATAAGGTTGTGGCGATTAAAAGATAGCCATAGAGTGTGCCTATTGTTGCTAAGGGATAGTACTTAGAGATATGGTTGAAAGACATTGGGCTTAGTCCAATGCTACTGGGTTAACACTGCTGCTTAAGTATGTCGGCTAAAGGCTAGTGACCGACAGTCATGTTGGCGCATTTCTGTATAACCAATACCAGTAAGCGCTAACGCCACGCAGTTTAATCCATTGCCGAGAGTGTAATCTTAATAACAAGTCGCCACAGATAAGCGCTGGCGACTTGTTATTAAAGCAATATTAGAAACGTTCTACCGACCACTGAATCGCCATCAAGCCAATCGCGATAGATCCAAGCTGCATGCCCCAGTTTCGATACCAGTTTGTGTGGCGTAAAAAGATTAACAACGGCAGCACTAGAGCTAGAATCGCCAGTTGGCCAATTTCAACGCCAACATTAAAAGCTAAAATCGCTAATAGTTTTTGATTCTCTGGCAGTCCAAGTTCACCTAATACTCCCGCGAACCCCATACCGTGCAATAAACCAAATGCAAAGGTAATCCAGCCTAATCGCAACACAATCGGCCAAACATTATTTAGTGCGGCAAACAATACCGATAATGCAATACCCAGCTCAACCCAATGGCTACTAAAATTGAGTATCCCTAATGCTGTGGCCGTTAATGTCACAGAATGCGCTAGTGTAAACGCGGTAATAATCCATGCAGTGTCTTTAAATATTTGCTTAGGATTGTCTATCGGATTCCATTTTCTCTGCTCACGCACTAATACGCAGGTTAATAATAACGCCAGCAGAAATAGAACATGGTCAGTGCCCTTCCAAATATGAATAATCCCTTGATACACATATTCAGTAAATGTGTCACTCACCTGACTTTCACCTAAGTTAATCAATATTATGCGGTTATCATTGCTGATCACACGAGCATATTGATGATCGGACGTGATAATTGTCGTGATAGCTTTATGATCGGAGTCGATATTAAAAAAAGCATTATAATTTATCGATAACGGGCCAGAGCTATCGCAGGCAGCGTTAAATGAACTAACCAAATACCCTTCACTAAAATGCTGATCAATTTGCTGGATTGGATTAAAACTGAGCGGACAATCTTGTTGCCTACTGATCATTAATGATGCGCGTAAATAATCCATCACCGCCACTTGATGAGCTTGTAACTCTGCCCAAGTAAGTTGGCCATCTTGATTGTCATCAATAGAAACGATTTGGTTGATATCGAAAAGGCGCACTTGCCAAGTCCCGTCAACTTGCCCTTGCTTATCCAAGTTAACAGCCAAATAACTGGTGCTCATTTGATGGCCAAAACTGACATGACTGAACAGCAACAGTAGCAATAATAAACCGCCTTTTATCATCGAAAAAAATCCTGTTAATGCTTTCACTGATTTATCCTTAGCCTGCTAAATTGTCGACAGTAAGATTGCCACTAGCTTGTACTGACTTTTTATCATTTTTAGCCTGACTGAACAATGCCTTAGCTTGCTCTAATAGCATTCTGTCATTAGTTTGACGTGCTACCTGCCAGTTTATTTTAGCCCAGTAAAGTGCTTTTTTGGGCTGTACATCAACCTTTAAGTAATATTGTGCTAAATCGGATGCATGCAAGCTGTCATGTCTTTGCTCGCGCAGTGTCACGCGTTGAGCAAAAGCCCATTGCCATTTTACAGTATTGCCAAGGTGTTTTTCCGCTATGGCAAGGCGCAACAGTAATGCATCATCCTGCACAGGATGTTGCTCAATGACGTTAGACAGTTTGTCGTACACGACTTGATGCTGATTAAGTGACAACTGCACATCTGACCATAAGGCTAATAAACTGACTGGCGCATTATCCATGTTCGCCTGATCTAAATAGCCTAATGCTGCTTCTGCTAAATCTTGCTTTAATGCCATATCTGCAAGAATTTGCACAAGCCAAGTTTTTTCTGGTTCATTCGCCGGCTGATACAAGCGATACAAACGAGCCAATTCTTGATAGCTTTCGGCCAGTTTGCCATTTTGGCTAGCGACCTCTAGAGCACAGGTAGAAATCAATAAAATATCGGCTTTACCGATTAACGTTAAACACGCTTGTCTTGCTGCAACAATATCCCCCTGTACCAGATGAATATTGGCTTTTAATAACCAACTGTTAACCGCGGTTGGCTTTAATTCAATAGCGCGATCTAACGCTTTTAATGCCCGATCGAATTGATGCTGATGTTGTAATACCCGAGCATATAAGTAATAGGTTTGCGCATTGGGACTGGCATTAGCCATCTTGGTTTGTAACCAAGCTTTTGCGCGGCCATAACGGTAATCCGCCTCACCTGGATATTGTCCTTGTTCAATAAAATCACTGATGTCATCTAAACTCATCTGTTGATCGGTATCATTAAACACCTTCCAAGTTGCAACAACTTCGTTGTTATCCTTAGGTGTATAGGGCGCCGCAAGGCTATTACCGATGAACAATAAGCATAGGCTGGCAAACATGCCCATATTAACCATAGAGTGTCGGTACTTTATCATTTGTGTTAACCGCCCTGTTGTCACTTGCATAACGCCTCCAAAATGCCATCCTTGGTCATTTATACCCTGTAATACACCACTAACCCCCTGTTAATAAGATGATTAATCGCTGCAATAGCAGGGTATATTGTCCTATTTATATTGTTACCTGAGCTAATAACAAACGCACTATTATTCGAGTAATAAGTCATCGTAAAAATCAGTCGTTGATACATCGTTGTCAACCACACGGCCATTAACACGCAAAGGTGCTGCTTGGCTTGGTTGTGAAAATGCCTGACGACTTAAACTTGAAAACATCACTTGCTCAGCATCAATAGTAATGCTTACCAGCGCAGTAACAGGATCATTTACGCCATCGCTCACAGCCAAGGTAAAACTGTCCATGCCAGTGACTTCATTTGCCGGAGTATAGGTAAACTCACCATTTGCCATTAAGCTCAGCGATCCCAGCGTGGGTTGATTCACTAGCGTAAACGTCAGGGTATCGCCGTCCTTGTCGGTGGCAGCTACTTGATCGGTTACCGCAGTTTCAGTCACAGTAGACAACATCAAACCACTTACCATAGGCGCACTGTTTTTAACCATTGCCATTGGATCATCATCTGAGTTACACCCAGCTAATAATCCTGCGCTGATCACACTGACTAATACCACTGGCTTAGCCATAGCGTTAATAAGCTGGCGAGTCGCATATCGAATTGAAGTATTCATCTTGTGTTCCTTATTTTGAGCCAGAAAGTGGCGTCGCTAAATAGGGGAAGTGATCCATCATCATAGTCGCATCAACCGGTGCGCCATCTGTAAATGGCACAGTACCAACACTGGCATCATCACTAGTACAAAGGCCTAAATCAGTATCTGTTCCATTAACTGGGATCGGGTAACATAAACGTCCCATGACCACGCGCAGGGCAATATCAACGACATCATCACCAGGACGACGACCATTAGGGAAACCAGCTAAATCATCGCCTGCAACACCAAAAGCGGACTGCATATCGCGAGGTTTTGCTGGAATACCAGTATTAAGACGCAACATTTCTGATGGCGTCACCGTTTCAAGTTGGTTAACACCGGCAAAGCCTGTTAGAAATGCAGTAACGAGATCATTACGAGGGAAATTGGTTGGTGCTAATGTCTCAATATTTGTGCCTAAAGTTTGATTAACTGCATCTTTAAACAAAATATTGAGCAATTCAGGTAAGCTTGGGTGGGTGACATAATCAGCAAACTGAGTATCATCTTTTGGCTGTGAAGTCGAAAAGGTGTCTTTGTCTTTTAGGCCAATCACTAACTCGTTCACCAGCGGATTACCTAGACGAGAGACTTGAGTTAATGCCCCACCGTTAACTTCAGTTTTACCTACTTTTGCATTTGGATTTAAAATACGCGCTTGCGGTAAACTGGCGGTAGTCCATGCACCGATAGTGCCGTTACCTTGAGTGGTTAAACATGTCTTTGGCACTTCAATTGAAATGGCTGTAACATTTTTATCCATTAAGTCATCATTATCGGCTGATTGGGTAATACCACCTGGAAAACCGCCTTGATCACCAGCACCCGGAGCACTATCACCTTCCACTGGTACATAGTTTACTAAGTCAAAAGTTTTGCCTAAGTTAACCACGAAAGGGTCTTTACGTTGACCGACAAACACCTTACCAGGACTGGCACAACCGTCGAGGTTAAATTCGTAAATGAATTGTCCAGCATAGCTTGCATAAGCGCTGCTATCACCGAAACTTTTATTACCAATATAATCCAGAGGTTTATGGAACATCCCGCCAGCAGTATTGCTCAACACTGTTGCACTACCGCTATTTTGTGGTCCTTTAACAAGTGTTAACTGATACGACTCGCTAAAGTTTGCCGCACTTTGATCTGCTGCTGTAATGCCACCAATATTTTTTAGCGGGACTGACACACTGCGTTGATTACCAGCTGGACCAACCGTTAACGCAATACCTTGATTATTATTGGCAAGCTCATTGGTAAAGTTAAATTGAAAGGTTAAATCTTCTACTGCATCACCGTCGTTATCGATATGAATGCTGTATACCGCAGCAGGATCCATCGCATAATAGTTAGGTCCGCCGTAGGCGTCTTGCAATGGAATATAGTTAGCGATAAGGGTGACGTAGTCTTCACGTCCTGCTTCATAACTGTTAAATGCATAAAAATCGGTAGAATCTAATGTCGGAAAACGCGTGATATTCGGTGCTTCTCGGTGACTTGAGGCAAATGCATTAGCGCCTAACAAAGTGCTGCATACCATACTGGCGATTAGGGATATTTTTAGTACTTTCATGACCATTTCCTTGTTGTGTAGTAGAGTCATGTAAGTAAACGGCTCAGGTTCCATTTTGGATGCAGAATTTAGCCATTATTGTTGCATTAATTTTAAAACAAAAATAAATTAACACTAAGATACTGAATTATAAAGATTATAAACCTATGCTTAATTTGAATTATTTTGATGATTTTTGAATATTTGTTGATAATCATCTGAAACCTTATCGATTTTGCATCAATACTGCAGCTTGATACTCAGTAAACCTGAGTACATTCACCCCGTCACGGTTCGTCATGATCAATTCCTGCTAGAGTGATAATTTAGTGATAATTTCGCGATAATAAAATCTTTCCCCATAAAAAAACGGCCAAGGATATCTCCTTTGGCCGTCTCGATTTATGCTTCAGCTTATTGTTGCGTGAATAAGCATTTACACATCATTGTTATCCCGCATTCACAGACTCATTAATGGATTATAAAATTGCCAGCTCTGCGGTATACAACACTTCAGTAGGCATGCCATTCGGTGAACCGTTTAAAGGCTCTAAACTGACCGCTAAAGCAACAATATCGACATCATCAAACTGACTACTTTTCGCTAAACTCAGCTTACCCGATTTAGGTAACAAGCCCAATGAGATGGGGTTTTCAACACCTTTCGCCACCATCCACAACTCATAATCTTTGTTCGGCAAAGGTTTTAGGTTACTGGTAGAGCGAACTTCAATAGTATTGGCCGTGACTTCAATAAGCCATAATGCTTTAGCTTGCGCACTTTGCACAACGGCAACTTGTTGCGGCGCCGCCACGGGCACAGGTTGGTTATTCACCAGGATAACCGCCATAATAATGGCTGCGGCTGTTGCCATGGAGGCCAGGCCTTTCCAGACGCGATGGCGAGTTGTTAAAGGCACGACATTGGGTGTCTCTGGTGCTGGAGTGTGGCTCAAATTGTCAACAAAACCCAGCGTATGACGAATATTTTGCCACACATGATCATCAGGCTTTACCGGAGGTAATAACTGGTTCATACCATGCAAATGTTGCTCCCATAACCAAGTGCTTTCACGCAGGCTAGGTATTTGCATCATTAATTTTTGAAACCGACGTCTAGCTTGGCCACGCAATGTGCCCAGCACATATTCTGCAGCCAAGGCATCTTTTAATTGAGGATCATGATAATTCATAACGATAAACACCTCTGTAATTGCTGTAAACCACGGCGGATCCAACTCTTAATCGTGCCCAAAGGTAAGTCTAGATGCCCAACCACTTCATGATGCGATAAACCATTGTAGTACGCTAAATGAATCGCTTGTTTTTGTTGCGGTTCAAGCTCGCTCATACATTGATCGAGTTGATTTTTATGCACTTGCGGACCGTCGTCATTGCTGGGCTCATCAAAAATCGCTTCTTGGCCGTCTTCAAGCGGATCTTCTTTTCTGACTTTTTGATAACGCAGCATGTCTAATGCTCGGTAACGCACTATGCTGATCATCCAAGTGAGTACCGACCCCTTGCCATGTTGATATTCGGTCGCGTTATGCCAAATTTTTACGTAGGCTTCTTGCAGCACCTCTTCAGCCAGCTCCCGTCGACCGAGCATTTTCAAACTAACCGCAAATAATTGACTGCTAGTCGACTGGTATAAATCAGCAAAAGCTTGTTTATCTCCATCCGCACTGGCACTCAGTAAGTTAAGTAATGTGTCTTGATCCATAATATGCCACGCTTCCCGGTAATGATTCGATGTCGTTAATACGGGCTGTTACTGCATATATAGAATAAAAAAAGCCCTTCAGAGTGTATACGTTACAGCCTGCTAATTGGATGCAAGTTTGATAAAAAAACGCTCAGCGCCCTTTAATATACTGATCCTATGATTGGGAAAATTGATGAAATAGAAGAGTTATACTCCAGAAAAGTGATGCAAACAGGGAACCACTATCCCTGCAGCAAGTACTCTTCAGCTTTTTCGATACTGCGCGGTTTACCCACCAGCATTAAAATATCATTACGCCTTAACACCCACTCTGGTGGCGGAGGATTAATCTCCTCCCCTTTACGACGCACAGCTCTAAGTTCAACGTCTAATGCTTGCCATGGAATATCAGCAACGGTTTTCCCCACAGCACTGGCTCTTGACGCCAGTGATACTGCATGGAGTAAATCCAGAGTGAAATCAGTTTCGGTGCCCGAAAAAAAACCGTGTAAATATTGGTAATGGTTACGTCGCTCTGATTCTAAACGCTTAATAATACGCGCTAATGGTACTCCACATTTAAACAAGACTTGCGAAACCAGCATCAAACTGCCTTCAAGGGATTCAGGAATCACTTGGGTTGCGCCGGCTTCTTTAAGCTCATGCAAGTTAGCATCATCGCGGGTACGCACGAGTATTTTTACATCAGGAGCAAGCTTGCGTGCTACGGCTAAACACTCTTCAGACTGGCGTGGCTCACAAAATGTCACCACCACTAAACTGGCATCACGGATGCCCATCTTCTTTAACAGTGCCATTCTGCAAGCATCACCAAAATGAATGTTCTCGCCCGCCGCTCTGGCCTCTGACACGCGGGTGGGGTCTAAATCGAGTACCATGTATGGCACGGCTTCTTTTTTCAAAAAGCGCGCTATTGTTTGCCCTACTCGGCCATAACCTAAAATAAGCACCACGTCACTTTCATCAGAATGAGGTAAAACAACCTCAATAGGCTCAGATTTAGCTGCTAACTTGTTACCGCTAACCTTTTTAGCGATATCAAGGCTATGGCGGATCAACCAAGGTGCCATAGACATAGAGATCACTGCCACAGCAACTAATACTGTGCTGACTTCGTTATTGAGCAATTGATAATTCACCGCCAATGCCAATAACACAAAACTAAATTCACCCACTTGACCTAAACTGATTGCCGTACTGAGTGATACCTTAGTATTTTCGCCTACAAGCTTGAGTAAACCATGCACGATCAAAATTTTAGTCAGTACCACTGCGACTAAAATTAACAGCACTTGCCACCAATATTGCATCACCAGATTAAAATCCAGTAGCATGCCGATTGAGATAAAAAACAGGCCCATTAATAAATCACGAAACGGCCTAATATCAGCCTCTAACTGACGTCGATACTGACTTTCGCCCAGTAGCATACCAGCAATAAACGCCCCTAATGCCATTGACAGTCCAAGCCATTGAGTAAACGCGCCCGTCACTAAGGCCACAACTAAGGTAGATAATACAAATAACTCATTTGAGCGTGAGCGAGCCACTTCATCGAAAATACGTGGCAATATCCACTTACCAAATGACATTAAGCCGACAAAAGCCAAAATACCAGTGAGTAATTCCCACATAATACTGTTGAAGCTCATTTCCACATCGCCTTTGGCTAACAGCGGCATTAAAATCAATAACGGCACTACGGCTAAGTCTTGAAATAACAACACACTGACGGATAATTCGCCGTGCCTGCGCCTTAACCAGTTTTGTTCGTTTAGCAACTTTAATACAATGGCCGTTGACGACAAGGCAATGGCTGAACCAATCACTATTGCGGCCACTAAATCCTGGCCAACCAACATGGCGATGCCGCCAGCCACAAAAGCCGTTATCAACATTTGGGCGCTGCCCAAGCCAAACACTGTGCGGCGCATGGCCCACAATCTAGGCACAGAAAACTCCAGCCCTAAAGTGAACATCAATAGCACGACACCTAACTCAGCCACAGACTGCATTTGTAACTGGGTAAACCAATGGAAACCACTGGGACCGCTGACCACCCCAGTGAGTAGATAAGCTAAAATGGCAGGTAAGCCGAGACGGCGTAATAATGCAATCGCCACAATCGCAATCACAAGCATCGACAAAATATGGATAAAAATGCTGTGTTCCATTATGGCTTTGGCTCCTCGTCAAAAAAGTGTCGAAAGGGAAATAAAACGTTTTCTAAATACTACAGTAAAACAACAAGCAACTAATAACTATAGAAAAATTTTCATAGGCACGGTTTTTGCTAATAAATTGACAATTAGTTGTAACGTACTGGAGTAAATACTATGGATTTCGCACTAGCAACAGAGTTCTATCCTGATGATTACTGGTACCGTTCAGACGCTTACTTGAATCGGGAGTCTGATCTAGACCTTGTTCAAGTAATTCAACAACTACATGGAAGTTTAGATCCTCGGACAGTTTTTGCCTGTTTTGGCAAAGTCCTAGGACAACATTTGCCGATTAAAGGACTGCAGTTGACCCTAGATAAACAAAAATTTGTTTGGGGACGTCATTACGGTATTGAATTAAAACATACTATTAACGATAACAATGACAGCTTTGCTATCACTTATCAGTTGTCTGTGCCACTCAACTCGGCGCAGAAGAAATTATTACAACGGCTTGAAAACATGCTCATTCAACCGTTTAATAATGCATTAAAATATCAAGCAATGTCTAATCAAGCCATGTTTGATGCGCTAACTAACTTAGGCAATCGATATTATTATCGTCAAGCTCTTGATATTGCATTAGCCCGAGCGAATCGCAAACAAGGTCAGGTATCATTAGTGATATTAGATTTGGATAAGTTTAAACAACTCAATGACGTACACGGCCATAAAGCCGGTGATTACGTTTTAGTAGGGTTTGCAGCATTAATTAGTGAAGCGATCCGTAATACGGACCAAGCTTTCAGAATTGGTGGTGATGAGTTTGTGATTATTACTCAAGGAAATGCAGATGCAGCGGCAATTATTTGCCAACGTATTATTGATATGATGCCAAAACATTCTGAACTGACCGAATATAATATTCAATGCAGTTTAGGCATTGCGCAATCATTACCACAGCAACAAGCAGAAAACTTATATGAGCGAGCGGATAAAGCCATGTATGCAGCAAAAGCAGCCGGACGTAATTGTTTTCGGGTCTGTGAAAACAGCATAATATAACGCCGCAAATGCGTAATACAGTACACAACTAATTAACCAAAAAAGACCTTAACAGGTCTTTTTTGCCATGCCCTATGCTATCGTGATTACATTCCGCGAAGCTGAATACGCCTTAAAAATTCAGTCATCACCCTGTCGTAAACTAAATCCCCTAAAAACAAGTCTTCTACGCCATGATCAATACTCGGATTGTCATTCACTTCAATGACATAAGCCTTACCGTCAATTTCTTTTAAATCGACACCATACAAACCTGCACCAATTAAGTTTGATGCTTTAACCGCCGCATCAACAATATTTTGCGGCACCATTTTTAAATCGATACAGTCAAAATCACCACTACTGACACGGCCGCTTTGATGATGTTGATAAATCTGCCAGTGACCACGACTCATAAAGTAACGACAGGCATAAATAGGTTGGCGATTTAGCACGCCAATGCGCCAATCATAATCGGTAGGCATAAACGCTTGCGCTAAAATTAACGCACTGTGCTCAAAGATAATCGCAGCTTGTTCAAGTAAGGTTTCACGGTCGTTCACCTTAACAACCCCAAGGGAAAATGCCCCATCGGGTACTTTAAGTACAATCGGTAATCCTATGGTATTAATCACATTATCGGCCCAGTTTTTATCCGAGGCTTTAAAGATGACACTTTTAGGCACTGGCACTTTATGTTTGTTTAATAGCTCGGTCAAAAACACCTTATTAGTGCACTTCATAATGGATTCAGGGTCATCCATTACCACTAAGCCAAGTTGCTCTGCCGCTTTCGCAAATCGATAAGTAAAGTTGCTGATATTAGTGGTAGAGCGAATAAACAAGCCATCAAACTCACTTAACCGCGCCAGATCGTGAGAACCAATTTGGACTAAATCCATGCCGATACGATTAGCCGACTTAGTAAATAACTTCAGCGCCGCTTTATCTGATGGTGGCATTTTCTCATGCTCATTCACCAGCATGGCAATTTCATAACGATAGCGTTTCGACGGTTTAGGTAAACGCCATACTTTTTGTGAAAACACCTCTAAATACTTAGCGAATAAATCTTGTTCTGATTCGGTTAAGTCTTGAAAAGCCGCAGGCTCAATGGAGCCAACTTGCCACTTTCCTGACATTTTTAACAAACTCACTTGCAATACCGGCACGGTAAAACGTTCAAAAATTTTGCGAGCAAGCTTGTCAAGCGACGGATTATCACAATAGCCAAAATAGAGCTTCATGGATATTTCAGTCACAGTATCAGGCAGCTTATCTAAACCAGCTTGAGGTAAACTAAAAAAACGGTCCTGAGATAAATCATTAATGGTCATCACACGCGGGATCACCCGGTGACCGCGTGCTTCAGCCATTAATGAACAGTAATAACCTGTGCTTAAATAATCATAACTGCGACACAAGTTAATCACTTGCATGGCACTTTGCTCGGAAAACGCCCCCATTTCTAAATAATCATGCACTGTGACCATATGGTCACTGGGTAAATAGGGACGCCAATCATTAACATCGTCGGTGACAATTAAAAAATGAGCCATAAATATCGATTGCCTCTTGTGCGGTTTAGCGCGTAAATTAAGTCACTATCATGTTTGCCAACTCGAGCCAACTCATGCTGCTTCGTCAAGCTATTCCCAGCGATTTATCCCAGCTTAACCAAATCGAATCCAATGCCTTTAGTGGTGATAAAATCAGCTCTCGGCAGATGAAACGCTTTATAAACTCGCCACTGGACAGCTTATTAGTCGCCGACATAGATGGCACCCTTGCAGGTTATGCATTGGTGCTATTTCATCGTGGCACACGTCTAGCAAGGCTATACTCTATTGCTGTTGCGAGCGAATTTAGAGGTCGCAACATTGCCTTTGAACTGGTCACACAATGTGAACATACCGTGGTCGAGCGCGGCTTCATTACATTACGCCTAGAAGTGCGAAACGACAACATCGCGGCCAAAAATCTTTATTTAAAAATGGGTTATAAAGTACTCAAAACATTAGTGCATTATTACGATGACTTAGCTGATGGCGTGCGCATGCACAAACGCTTAGACCCGCCAGGGCCAAGCAAAGTCATCAAGATGCCTTTGTATGTGCAAACCACACCCTTTACGTGTGGCGCCGCTTGCTTAATGATGGCCATGAGTGCGGTAAAAACGCACTATAATCCGAGCCGAGTTGATGAGTTGAGTATTTGGCGCGAAGCCACCACTATTTTTATGACCAGCGGTCATGGTGGTTGCAGTGTGCATGGTTTGGCTTTAGCAGCCATAAAGCGCGGATTACAGATTGAGATGTACAGCCAGTCAACGTCAGTCCCCTTTATTGATAGCGTTCGTGACAGCAATAAAAAAGCCGTCATTACCATAGTGCATGACGACTTTTGTCAGCAATTAGCCTCACAAGGAATTCAGATCCGCAATGCATCACCCAGCCTGACTCAACTTCGACATTGGATTGACAGCGGTTATGCTGTGTTATTAATGATCAGCACCTATCGATTTAACGGCGAGAAAGGCCCACATTGGGTAGTATTAAGTGGTTACAACGAACAGTTTATGTTTATTCACGATCCGTTTGTTGAAGCACAGAAAGATGCGATTAATGCGGCTTATGTACCGATTAGCCAATCGGAGCTGGCACAGGTGATGCAGTATGGGAAGCAGAAACAGGTGTCTTGTTTAGTGGTGAAGTCATCTTTGGCTTAAGATGGTTAAGCTTTTTATGGCAAGCGGCCACAACTGGCTTTGCAAACTTCGTTTGAATTGAGATCGCAAGGTTCCACCCTGCACGGGCCAAAAGGGGATCAACAGCAATCCCCCTCTTGGATCACCCCTGCCGTTCCGGCAACATTTTCGCTTTTTAACCAAACAACAGCAGCGAAAAAATTGCGACGGAAATTGCTCTAGCTTTTGACTTCGTTTGCAGCCTGCTTCGGCCCATCTTACAATAAAGAGTGAAAATGCTAACGCTTCCGATGGGGCATCCCTTCCCCTCGAAAGCTAGCTCGCCATCCTTGGCTAGCTCACGTATTCTTTTGTAAGGAGTCTTCAACGGCCTCAAGTTCAGAGTTGAATTTAGGCATTTTCATAAAAAACTAACTCGTTTTTGGACAGAAACGAGCTAGGTTTCCAAATCTAATTCGTAAGTTTAGGATTAAAATTTCTATGGATTAACGCCGCATTCAGCGGTTTGTCCGCTGCAATGCTTTGTTAAAAGCAGTTTACTTTCCGAAGTGCAATAAGGTCACAACCAACTATTGCTTCGAGATTTTCAGTAATCTTTTCAGCGCTCCAATCCCACCAGGCTATTTCTAAGAGCTCACTAATTGTACTATCATCAAATCTATATTTAATGACTTTAGCAGGGTTGCCACCAACAACGCTGTATGCTGGTACATCGGATATCACAACCAACTTACTCGCTATTATTGCGCCATTGCCAATTTTGGCTCCCGGCATAACTGTAGCTTCGTAGCCGATCCAAACATCATTTCCAACTTCTGTATCGCCTTTGTAGGGTAACTCACCCTCTTTAGGCATTACCTTCTCCCAGCCATTACCAAATATTTGGAATGGGTATGTCGAAAAGCCAGAAATTTTATGATTAGCGCCATTCATGATGAATTTTACGTCTTTTGCGATGGCGCAAAATTTCCCTATTAAGAGCTTATCTCCAATAAACGGAAAATGATAAAGCACATTGCTCTCAAATCGCTCAGGACCTTCAGGATCATCGTAGTAGGTATAGTCACCAACAATGATATTTTCAGAAGAAATGAAGTTCTTCAAATATCCTACTTGGGGAAACCCCTTCATGGGTTCCTTATCTTCAGGACTCGGACCTCTCAAAATACCTCCTTTGTGTCTGTGACTTTTAACGCCTTGCTCACCGGAAAATTAGGAGCGTAGCGAGTATTTTTTCCGAGTGCAGCAACTTGATACTCATTGAGCCTCCTCCCTAGCAAGCCGCATCAGCGGTATGCTTAAGGTGACTAAACCAACAGGAGAAAGCTCAATGAGATTTTATAATAACTCACATCCATACTACTGTGGT